>CAYWVP010000168.1:1427-4022 GCA_964461605.1 uncultured Anaerolinea sp. | reverse complement strand
CTGGCGCCATCCACCGTTGTGCGCATGGCAACCTGCCAGTTGGGCATGTTGATCAGATCCATCTGGTCAAAATACGGCAGGAACTGGGGTTCAACCAGCACGGCATCTTCCCGACCCAACCGGAAGGAAAGAAAAGAGCCCACATTGCCGAATACCGCCTGGATGATGCGCTGGTCAGTGATCTGCGAGAGGAACTGGTTGGCAAGGACAAGTCCAAGCTTGAATTTGCGCGCTTCTGAAAGCAGAATGGTGAAGTTTTCCGTGGCGAGCGATTGAAATTCATCAACGTACAAAAAGAACGGACGGCGCTTTGCCGGCTGAAGCTTCGCCCGCTTCATGGCTTCCGCCTGGATCTTTGCCATCAGGATCAAACCGAGGAAGCGCGAATTGGCTTCTCCCAGCAACCCCTTGGCTAAATTTACCAGCAGGATCTTGCCGTCGTTCATGATCTCCTGCAGATTGAAGGTCGATTCGGGCTGGCCGAAGATCAAGCGCAGGCGCGGGTCAAAAATGAAATCCATAAACTTGCTGCTCAGGTATTCGCCCCATGTCGAATGCCCGCTTTCGTAGCGCCGTGTGTAATCCATTTGTGAAAGAGTGTTCTCAACCCACATTTTTAACTGCGGGTCTTCGGTCTTCAGGGGAATCCAGCGTTTCCAGTAATCACTGGATTGGTAGACCTCATAAAAATCAAGCAGCGTTCCGGGGTGTTCCGGATCAGACATGACCAGCAGCATGTTCATCTGCATGTGCTGATAAAAAACCGGACCGGCAAATTCTGCGCCGAATCTGCCGTAATCTTCAGCGAGCAAACGCCGCATGATCGCCTGCATTTCCCGCACCACAAAATGCTGCTCCTCCCAGGTGTTCGCCTCCAGCAGGTTCATCCCGAATGGAAATTTCATATCCGATGGGTCGAGCAAAATAACATCTTTCACCCTCTCCGGCGGGATCAACCCGAGCATCTCTTCGTACAGGTCACCATGCGGATCGATCAGTGCGCACCCCCTCCCGGCTTCCATGTCAGAAATGAGCATGGTTTTCAGGAGTGTTGACTTCCCGGTTCCGGTTTGACCCACCACGTACATATGCAACAGCCGGTCATTGAGGGGCAGCCTCACATCGCTGGTCAGTCCCATGTGCGTATTGGTGCCCAGCAGCAAGGTATGAGCAGGATCAAGCCGGTCCACTTTTTGGGTCAATTCCAGCGGGATCGGACGACTGCGCTCAGTGTGGGTTTTCATACCGGGTAAGCCATCTCCAAGATCCTCCGGAAAACGAAAGGCACAGGCTGACTCATGACCATTCATCATATAACGCAAACGCTGCATACCCGCAGGCGCCAGCGACTTTCCCCAGGGTTGCTGGGATAAAGTGGCAAGATTCGCCCGTACGATGGTTTTTTCTTCCTTGCTGACAGGAAATGCCACATCATAACCGCCCATTTGAATGAACGCCGGTTCAGTGTAAACCGAATTGGGCACCTCGCCAATCGATGCAGAAACCGCCAACCCGGCCGCCTCCACCAGGGTGGCAGGAAGTTTTTCGGGGCTGGCCAGCGTGATCGTTGTGTAGAATGGCGCATCCTGCAGGCTGAGCATTTGGCTCATCAACGCATTGCACACCATGGAAGCACGATGCTCCTGGATGCGTTGGATATTCGGCGAAGGGTTTTTGCGAAAACCTTCGCTGCTGGAGATCTCGTCCATCAACAACTGTTCTTCACTATTTTCAAGATTTACCGGAGAAAGCATCACCGTTAACACGATCTTATGCGGATTGAGCAGGATCATCCGCAACAGGCGTTCCAGTTGACCCGGGTGGGGCAAAAATGGATGAACCACGTAAAGATTTGTTCGTGGAATCTCACCATCATCCACAAGCGTATTATCAAAGCCCAGGCGGCGGGTTGGTTTGATCGAGTCAAGGGTCACCAGTTCTTCACGGCGCTGGATCTCCGCAACCCTGGCTTTATCCCATTCAACGGGTTTCCAGATCCTGACGAATTCCTCCTGGGTTGTCACCGCCTGCCAGATGTAATCCGGAAAACTGGCACACAACTGCACAAGCAGCTGGGAAAGCTGATCCTCAACCTGTCGTTGGGCGTCCTCTTCCGAGTGAGAGCTCCAGCGACAGAAGATTGCCACATCGATCCTTCCGGCATTCAAAGATGCCCTGTTCGGTCTGGAAATGTAACGTATTGCATAAAGCACCGGTGCTGCAGGCTGGTAGAGGGAATTGATCAGATCGATCTGCTTTTCTATGGAGTTTTCAGTTTTGCCATAATGCGTCAACGCTCGCAGCCTGACCGTCGGACAGGATGCAAGCATGATCGCACCTACCGCGTGGAAAATTGCTTTGTCCTCCGCAACGGTCTCAGAGAATATTTCAACATACGGTCGAGAAAATATCGCCATTTCACACCCCTTTATTAGATTTTTTGGTTTTTGCCAATGCCGGATGCATTTATTGTAAAGTAAAAACCCGTATTGCTCTCTTAAACTTGGATTCTCTCAGGAATAATTTAAGGGAAATTTATGCCCCCAATATGTGCCGGTATCAGCTGTTTTCAAACAGTAATTGACAGGATGTTGG
>CAYWVP010000168.1:0-1327 GCA_964461605.1 uncultured Anaerolinea sp. | reverse complement strand
GTATTCACGTACCTTAAACCGTGCGCATCAATGGTTTATGCGATCGTGCCCCAACACCAACCATTGCGAACCGCTGTGATAGGAGACGTAAAGATTAGAACCTTACCAATTAAGCAAGACCAAGCCGGGTGTTGAATAGATCATTTCTAACCTCAGGTTAAATGGGAAGCGTATTCCCATTTAAAACCAATCCCAACATTCAGGAGGAAGAAGATGAGCATGGATTTTTTCAACACGGCGGATAAAGCGGTTACGTTCAGCATCAATAACCGCGGTTGGCGCAGGATCTACCTGCTCGGGTTGATGTTCGGCTGGGTTCCGCAGGGTACAACCACTCCCCCCGGCTGGTCCGGAGAAAAACCCTGGGATGCACAGAATTACAGCACCAACGAAGGTCAGGTCGTCACCGAGGCTGATGCACTGGAATTGGCCAAAGCAATCGCGCAGGCCATTCCGTTGCTCAAACCGCCGGAAGCGATGAACGCGCCACAACCGGTTGGCTTTATGTGGGAGCTTGAATTATTCCAGAGGTTCGGCCAGGCGATGGAAAATGGGGTGCGCGACCCCGGATATATCTTCTTTGATGCGCGCTGGTCGGATAAGCTGAACGAACTGGTCGCTTTTTGCCAGAAGGGAGCCTTCAAGATCTGCTAGCGGATCAGGGGACCGCGAGATATCCACCCCCTCCTCTCTCCAGCGTGTTGGAGAGAGGAGGGAAACCCGGCACTTGGGACGGTTAACATTAGAGATGAGAGATTGGGAGGAAAAATGGAAAACGAATTGAAAACGGATTGCACAATAACCCGGGGATTCATCGACCGGATGGCGCGCGCGGAATCAGTTAATGACGAGGAGACTGCCCAGATCATCCTTCATACGGAAAGCTGCGAGGGCTGCAAGACTTACCTGAACGATGCTTTACGGGTGGAAAAACCCAAAGGCAGACAGAAATAGGTAGGGATTGCCCCGGTGACAACCATTGTTGTAAGTTTGAGTACCAAGACTCCAGTTAACCCATTCAACGATACTCAAGTAAAATAAAGTTGCATCGCCAAACCGGAGTAAATAGAATAATCATGAATAAAACCAATGAATTAAAAGGGAAAGTGGAAACCTACATCGACAAGGACGGCAACCTGGTTGTCTGGCGGCCGGATCCAGCCCTGGATTGGGAACGCCTCACCGAGTTACCGGAGGAGGAAGCGCTCACGGAGTTATTCCAGTTTCAAACATCCAATGGGTATGAATGGTTGAAACCTGTTGATTTTGGCGGATTCATCTTCAACCCCATCCTTGGCTGGAACGTCATACGCGATGAGAACGGCAA
>CAYWVP010000167.1:0-4113 GCA_964461605.1 uncultured Anaerolinea sp. | reverse complement strand
GAAAACTATACGCGCTTCCGCTCACAATTTGAAGCAGTGATCGACACTGCCGGATGGGATGGCGCATGGTTCCGCCGCGCCTATGACGATTACGGTCATCCGGTGGGATCAAAGGAAAATGAAGAAGGTCAAATCTTCATTGAACCCCAGGGCTTTTGCGTCATGGCCGGGATCGGTATCGAGGATGGTCGCGCAGAAAAAGCGCTTGATGCGGTTGCAGAGCACCTCGCCTTCCAACACGGTATTGTCCTGTTGTACCCGGCCTTCAAGCGATACCATCTTCACATGGGTGAGATTTCCTCCTACCCGCCGGGATACAAGGAAAACGGCAGCGTCTTCTGCCATTCCAATCCCTGGATCATGGTCGCTGAAACGCGCATCGGACGGGGAGACCGCGCCATGGATTATTACCTGCGCATCAATCCATCAGCCCGCGAGGAGCTGAGCGAAATTCACCGCTGTGAGCCATATGTATACGCGCAGACGATCGCCGGCAAGGAATCCGCGACACCGGGTTTGGCCAAGAACTCCTGGCTTACCGGTACCGCGGCTTGGAACTTCGTCGCCATCACCCAGTGGATCCTGGGCATCCGGCCGACCTTCGACGGATTGATCCTGGATCCTGTGATCCCCGCGACCTGGAAAGGTTACAAAGCGGTGCGCGTTTTCCGCGGCACGCGTTATGAGATCGAAGTCCGGCGGGAAGGCTCCGGCAACCAGGTCACCCTGTTCGTAGATGGCAACAAACACGAGGGTAACATGATCCCACTCCCCGTTGATCAGCCGGAAATGGTTACGGTCAACGTCGTGATCGGATAAGAAGCTGGAGCATATGACCCGGGAGAACGTGAGACGCAGATGGTTGTTGGGGGTTTTTGCGCTCCTTTTCCTTTACGGATGTGCACATCCAGCGGAACTCACGGTTGATACTACACCTGAACAAACGAATACTCCTTCATTGACCACAGGGTCAGATGAATTGGAAATTGAAAACCGTGTCAATGACCTGTTGAATCAGATGACCCTTGATGAGAAGATTGGGCAGATGACCCAGGTGGAGCGGCTCTGCTTCCAGGAGGGTGCGCTCCGGAAATATTTCATCGGTTCGGTCTTCAGCGGCGGCGGTAGTTCGCCCGCACCGAATGACCCCCAGGCCTGGGGTAAAATGATCGCGAAATACCAGGATGAAGCCCTCTCCACCCGCCTGGGGATTCCGATACTTTACGGGATTGATTCAATCCATGGTCACGCGACTCTATATGGTGCGACCATATTCCCCCAGGAGGTCGGTCTGGGCGCTACGCGTGATACCGACCTCGTCCAGCGCATCGGACAGGCTACCGCACTTGAAATGGCTGCCACCGGCACCCGCTGGAATTTCGCCCCGATCGTTGCTGTTCCGCAGGACATCCGCTGGGGCCGCACATATGAATCCTACAGCGAAGACACCACCCTCGCGGCCGAACTTGGCGCTGCCTATATATCCGGGCTGCAATCCCTCCCTAATTCAGTGAAATCAGCACCGGGACAATCCATTTTCATACTGGCTACCGCCAAACATTTCCTAGGTGATGGCGGCACCACCTTTGGCACCTCCACCATCCGTTACGGTTACGCCAATCCCGATCAGGTCTACCTGCTTGACCAGGGTGATATGCAGCTGCCCGAAGAAAAGGTGCGGGAGCTCTTCCTGCCGCCCTACCGGTCAGCGCTGCAGGCAGGTGCGCAAAGCGTGATGGCATCCTTCAGCAGCTGGAACGGCGTAAAAATGCACGGTCAGAAATACTGGCTGACCGATGTACTGAAAGAGGAGCTTGATTTTGAGGGGTTCATCGTTTCAGATTACGGCGGCATCGCTCATGTGGCACCTGACTTATACACCTCCGTGGTGACCAGTATCAACGCCGGTATCGATATGAGCATGGTTCCCTGCGACTACAGGGAATTTATCAGCACGGTAAAACAGGCTGTTCATAAAGGGGATATTCCCGTTGAACGCATCGACGATGCCGTGCGCCGCATTCTGCGCGTGAAGTTCGAGATGGGTTTATTCGACCACCCCTACGCGGAGGAGTCGCTCATCTCCACCGTCGGATCAGAGGAACACCGCGCACTGGCGCGGGAAGCCGTCAACAAATCACTCGTGTTATTGAAGAACGAGAAGAATGCGCTGCCCATCCCCGGGGACACGGCTGCAATCTACGTCGCAGGTGTGGCAGCCGATGACATCGGCATCCAGTGCGGAGGATGGACCATCACCTGGCAGGGACTAACCGGCCCCATCCAACCCGGCACGACCATCCTGGAGGGCATCCAGGCAAGCGTATCTGAAAGCACGCAGGTGACCTACAGCGAAGCCGCGGTCTTTGATGGCATCGCGGATTACGGCATCGCCGTGGTGGGCGAAGTGCCTTACGCAGAGGGCTACGGCGACAAAGAAGATCTGTCGCTCTCAGGGTATGACCAGGAGATCATTGACCAGCTGCGTGAACACTCAAAGAAACTGGTCGTGGTTATCGTTTCCGGGCGGCCGTTGATCATCACCGACCAGTACCAGACTGCGGATGCCTGGGTAGCCGCCTGGCTTCCCGGTACCGAAGGCCAGGGCGTGGCTGATGGATTGTTCGGCCTCACTCCCTTTACCGGCACACTCCCTTACACCTGGCCGAGATTTAACGGGCAACTGCCCATCAATTTGAACAACGCCTCACAGCTCAAGGGATGTGATGCACCGCTTTTCCCGTACGGTTTCGGGTTGGGCGAAGCTGGCAGCAGACCGATCAAGTGGCTGGATTGCCAGGAGTTTGAGGATTAAACACGAATCAATATTTGAATGACAAAATCTAAAGGAGATATACCATGACTGACTTTACCCCTAAATCTGAACACAAGTTTACATTCGGACTTTGGACGGTTGGCTCCACCGGCCGAGATCCTTTCGGCGGACCGGTGCGTGATGCGAAAACCCCCGCGGAACTGGTCTACCTGCTGGGTGAGGTGGGCGCTTACGGCGTCAACTTCCACGACAACGATCTCATCCCCATTGACGCGACCCCGTCGGAAGCGGAAGCAATAAAGAAAGATTTCCGTAAAGCGCTGCAGGACACCGGACTGGTCGTTCCCATGGCAACCACCAACCTGTTCGGCGACCCCATCTTCAAAGACGGTGCTTTCACCTCGAACGACCCCAAAGTGCGCGCTTACGCACTGCAAAAGACGATGCGCGCCATCGACCTGGGTGTCGAATTCGGCGCCGGGATTTACGTATTCTGGGGCGGCCGCGAAGGCACCGAAACCGATTCCAGCAAGAATGCCGCCGAGGCCATCAAGCGCAACCGCGAGGCGATGAACTTCCTGTGTGAATACGCCATCGACAACAAGTATGACCTCAAGTTCGCGCTCGAACCCAAACCGAATGAACCCCGCGGTGATATCTACAATCCCACGGTTGGCCACATGCTCGCGTTCATCGCCACCCTCGATCACCCGGAGATGGTGGGGCTGAACCCTGAGGTAGCACATGAACACATGTCCGGTCTCAACTTTATGCACGGCGTTGCCACGGCCTGGGAAGCCGGCAAACTTTTCCACATTGACCTTAACGATCAATACCCTGGCCGCTACGATCAGGACCTGCGCTTCGGTTCGCGCGACATCAAGGCAGCCTTCTACCTGGTCAAATTCCTGGAGGATGTCGGGTACGATGGCTCTCGTCATTTTGACGCCCACGCGTACCGCACTGAGGATTACGAGGGCGTGAAAGATTTCGCTCGCGGCTGCATGCGCACTTACGTGATGCTGAAGGAAAAAGCGCGTCAATTCAACACGGATCCGGAGATCCAAAGCCTGCTGGCTGAGATCCATTATGAAGACCCAACCTTGACGCCGCTCTTCGGGAAGTACACCCGAGAAAAAGCGATTGAGTTGAAGAAGCGTACCTTTGACCGGAATGTGATCGCCAGCCGCGGCTTGAAGTATGAGCGCCTGGATCAGCTCACCATCGATATCCTTTTGGGGATGCGGTAATCTTTGCTAATAAACGATCGGAGGAATATGAAAGTCAACGATCCTCACTTGATGGACAAACAGGTCAGCGCATTGATAGCGCAGATG
>CAYWVP010000166.1:0-4117 GCA_964461605.1 uncultured Anaerolinea sp. | reverse complement strand
CTTCACGCTCAAAATCTTTTAGTGAAAGAATATCCCTTCCAGCAAAACTTCTCATGTTGATCTCCTATTTTTGAAATACTTGCCTGATTGAGATACACTGGAAAAACCCTGCATTGTTCGGCTCGGTTGCCTCCTTTTCCAATTAGTACCTGGATCCTTTGTTCTCAATCCGGCGGATCACATGGAACCGGAAATACCCGGGAAGAAAATAGCTGAGCGAAAAATCAATCACCCGTTCCGCACTATCGACCAGGCGGGCGGAAAAAAGCAGTAAAACGTCACCCCGCTGGATCTCCAGCGACCTGGCGATTGCTGCGGTAGCCGGTACAGCCTGGATTTCAGTGAATGACCGGTCCAGCCCCGGGTTGCCCCGTTTTTGCAGAAAATCCAGCACTGATCCGGTAAAACCTGCAGACAATTCCTCTTCAGTGAGAATATCAGGGGGCAGCATATCCACCAGGTAGGCAACCGGGCGTTCATCAGCATAGATCACCCTTGAGATCTGCACCAGGCTGCAACCAGCCGGTACATCCAGATTTTCCGCTTCGACCGGGTCTGCCTGTTTCTCACTGACCAGCAGGTCTCCCATAGAAACGGTCAAACCGCTGCGGTTGGCCAGCCGCTCGATGCTTTCAAGCACTTCCAACCCGGATTCAATCACCTTTGTTTCACCCACCACGAAGGTGCCCACACCCTGTTTGCGGCGGATCAATCCCTGAGCTTCAAATGTACGCATGCCTTCCCGCAAAGTCGCCCGCGAAACACCAAGCTGCCTGGCCAGTTGTGGTTCAGAAAGCAGCCGTTCACCCGGTTTGGTCTCCCGGATGAGACGGTCCAGTTCAATTTGCAGCCGACTGAATGGATGTTCCACTTTTTGATGCTGTTGTTTCACCATGATACAGCGTCCTTGAAGCGTTACTATCTACTTGATCTCCGGTTCCAATACCGGAATGAAGTCGAAGCGGTCAACGTCGACCAATCCCAAATCTGAGATCCGCAATTGAGGGATCACGACAAGACCAAGCAGGCTCATCGTCATGTTCGGGTTGTTAAGTGTGCAGCCGCATTCCCTGAATCCGTACAGCAGATCGGCTGCCTCGGCGGCCACCTTTTGCGCGGGCTGCATGGACATGAGTCCGCCAATGGGCAATCTGATCTCGCCTAACACCTTTCCCTCGCTGACAACCACCTGCCCCCCGCCAATTAAAGCCAGGTGATTTGCCGCGATGGCCATCTGTGCTTCATCCGTGCCCACCACGATCATTTGATGGCTGTCATGCGCAACAGTTGTGGCAATCGCGCAGTTCTTCTTCAGTCCAAATCCATGCACCAACCCTACCTGCACTCTACCCGTGGGCTGGTGACGTTCCACAAGGGCAATTTTGGCAATATCACGCGTTACATCCGGTCGAACTTCGCCGTCCCGCACCTGCATTTCGAAAATTAGATGTTTTGTCGGGGCATGGTTTTCGATCACCCCGATCACATGCGCGGTAGCCTTTTCACCTGTCGAGGGCAGTATAAAATCTTCCGCTCTCAGTTGACGGGGAAAGTGTACCGAACTGGTCACCCAATCAGGATATTCCCGTTCCGGGAGGTCCACCAGCAATTCACCATCACCGAACACGACCTTGCCTTTGGCAATAACCGTGTGCGGATGAAAATCCTGCAGGTCTTCCACCAGCAGCAGGTCACTGTAACGGCCGGGAGCGATCATGCCGATCTCCCTGGAAACACCAAAGTGCTCTGCAGTGTTGATCGTCGCCATCTGGATGGCGGTCATCGGGTCCAGCCCTTCAGAAATGGCGTGGCGGACGACCCGGTCCATGTGACCTTCGGTGATCAATGTCTCAGCCTGGCTGTCATCTGTGCAAAGCAGGAAGTTGCGGCTGGACAACCCCATCTCCGTCACCGCTTTCACCTGGGCAGCCACATCATGCCAGGCGGAGCCGTAACGCAGCATCACCTTCATACCCTGGCGGGCGCGGGCAACCGCATCCTCCAGGCGGGTGCCTTCGTGGTCATCCTGCGGACCGCCGGCGACATAACCGTGAAATGGATTGCCAAGGTCGGGTGATGCGTAATGCCCGCCGATCACCTTGCCTGCCGCACGCGTTGCCGCCATCTCCGCGTGAACTTTATCGTCCCCATTGAATACGCCCGGGAAATCCATCATTTCGCCCAGCCCGATGATACCCGGCCAGGTCATGGCTTCGGCCACTTCTTTTGGACCCAGCACCGCGCCCGGAGTTTCAAAACCGGGGGCAGAAGGGACACAGGAGGGCATTTGCACAAAGACGTGGATCGGCTGCACAGCGGCATCGTCAACCATCAGGCGCACTCCGCGCAACCCGAACACGTTGGCAATCTCGTGCGGATCGATGAACATGCCGGTCGTGCCGTGCGGCAGCACCGCGCGAACGAATTCGGTCACGGTGACCATGCCGGATTCCACGTGCATATGAGCGTCCAGCAGACCCGGCACCAGGTAGGCTCCCTTGGCATTGATCACAGCAGTATTTTTACCTATTGTGTGCCGGCCATTTTCACCGACATAGGCGATGTGCTTGGAACGAATGGCAACATCGATATTCGGAATCACTTCACCTGTTTGCACACACACCCACCTGCAATTCAAGATGACCAGGTGTGCCGGGAGACGCCCCATGGCGCAATCAACCAGCTTTCGTGAATTTTGTAACCAGAAAGAATCCATGCCCATAATGATATTTATCCTTCCACCAGTCTTTTTGCTGCGCCGTTGTGTATATGTATGTGTTCTTCCAGGTCCAGTCCCAGGATTCGGCCATCCTTAACCACCGGCCGCCCATGCACAAAGTTATGATCAACGCCCCGCGGCTGGCATAACAACACTGCAGCCACCGGGTCATGTAACGCTCCGGCATAATCCAGGCGGTTGAGGTTGATGGCAATAAAATCGGCGCATTTTCCCGCTTCAAGTGATCCAATATCGCTGCGGCCAAGCACCGCCGCGCCGCCGCGCGTGGCAATCTCCAACGCCTGGCGCACACTGAAGATCTCGCTGCCCGTTGAAGACAGGGACGCGCCTTTTATACCCGCGTTCAGGCGCGCCAGCAGCATCGCCTGGCGGGCTTCAGCCAGTAGATGCGAACCATCGTTGCTGGCAGAGCCATCCACGCCGATACCGACATTGACACCGGAGCTCAGCATATCAACGATCGGGGCAATGCCGGATGCGAGCCGCATGTTGGAACTGGGGCAATGCGCGACCCCGCATTTTTCCCGCGCGTAAACCGCGATCTCTTCAGCGCTCACATGAACAGAATGGGCGAACCAGACATCATCCCCAACCCAATCCACGGATTGCATATACGCCACCGGCCGGTAACCAAATTTCTGCAGGCAGAATTGCTCTTCGTCCTGGGTTTCCGCCAGGTGAGTGTGCAACTGCACCCCGTAGCGCCGGGCAAGCGCTGCACTCTGCTTCATTAACTCCCCTGTCACGCTGAATGGGGAACAAGGTGCGAGCACGATCTGCACCATCGAACCGGGATTCGGATCATGATAAGCCCGGATGAGCCGCTCACTGTCCTCCAGGATCTTATCCTCGTTGTCCACCACACTGTCGGGTGGCAAACCACCCTTACTTTGCCCGAGGCTCATGGAACCGCGTGAAGCATGCAGGCGCAAACCAATCGTCCGCGCAGCGTCGATCTCGTCATCCAACCGCGAACCGTTCGGGAACAGGTAGAGGTGATCTGAAGCGGTCGTGCAGCCGGATAAAGCCAGCTCACTTAGAGCGGTCTGCGTGGAGATACGGATATCCTCCGGAGTGAGCCTTGCCCAGATGGGGTAAAGTGTCGTTAACCAGTTGAACAGATTGGCGTTCTGTGCGGCCGGAACGGCGCGGGTGAGCGTCTGGTAAAAATGATGGTGTGTGTTGATCAATCCGGGCAACACGATGTGCCCGGTGAGATCCAGTACCTCGTCCGCGGTGAGCGGCAACTCTGCGGTTGGACCAACGTGCTCGATGAATCCATCACGAATAAAAAGACCACCATCGGGTATTTCCCTGCGGTGGTCATCCATGGTAACCAGGACTTGCGCGTGCTTGATCAGTAATGTGCTCATGAGA
>CAYWVP010000165.1:0-4138 GCA_964461605.1 uncultured Anaerolinea sp. | reverse complement strand
TCTTCGGAATCGTTATCCCTGATGTAGAAGTACCGCCCGGGCTGGTCCATGGGAATGCTGTTGAAGCGCAGCCTCAGGAAACGCCCCTTCGCGCCTGACCGGAAGAAACCATATCCGCCGGCGTTATTGGTGATCACGGCACCGTACTCGCGATTTCCCAGGTAATTGCTCCAGGATAACGGCGTATCAGGTCGCGTGATCACATATTCTTTGGCCGCGTCGTCGAAAAATCCGTACTGCAACTTTGCACCTCTTGTCTGGAATCCGTTAACTATTCGGTCATCAATCCATTCTGTCGGGATACGTTGCCATACCAGTAAGCGCTGTCTTTTGGATAACGCTTGAGTGTTTCATAGTCAACATAGATCAGGCCAAAGCGCTGGGCGTACCCGAACGCCCACTCGAAATTGTCCATCAGCGACCAGACGTAATATCCGCTCACCGGTACGCCGCTCTGGATCGCGCGGCTTATCGCTTCGATGTGTGATTGCAGGTATTCAATGCGCCTGACATCGCGCACCCGCCCATTGGCATCAGGCGCGTCTGAGTAGCTGGCGCCATTCTCTGTAATGAAGATCTCTTTTGGCTTATAGGTGAAATAAGCCCGACAGATCGTTTCGTAAAGACCGAAGGGGTAGATTTCCCAACCCATTTCGGTGTGTTTTTCATCCGCCTGCGGGGTGGGATGAACATTATCAGGAAAATTCCCGATGTGATCTTTGGTGTTTACGATGCTGCGAGTGTAATAGTTCAACCCCAGGAAGTCCGTGGGTACCGCGATCTTTTCCATGTCTCCGGGGTGAATGAAATCCGGGTCCGTCGTTTTCAAGACACCAGCTTTCACATAATCCTTGAGCATGTCAGCCGGGTAATGCCTGCCGTACACCGGGTCAATGAACCAGCGGTTTAACTCGCCATCGGCATGGCGCGCAGCATCAAGGTCATTCTGTGAATTTGTTGCCGGGTAAAAAGGTCCTTCGTTTAAAGTGATACCAACGCTGGCTCCTTGTACCTCAGCACGCAGCACCGGGACAGCCAGGCCGTGCGCCAGCAGAACGTGGTGCGCAGCCAGCAGGGCTTTGTAGGGATCCTGGATGCCGGGGGCGTGCCTGCCATATTTGTAGCTGAGGAAACTGGCGCAGAACGGTTCATTGATCGTTACCCATTGCTTCACGCGGTCGCCGAAAGCCCTGGCGGCCACGCCGGTGAACTCCGCAAAGGCTTCTGCTGTGGAACGCTCCAGCCAACCGCCGGGAAGCGCGATCGGGAGATCCCAGTGATACAGGGTGACCAGGGGGTGGATGTCCGCCGCCAGCAGTTCATCGATCAGGCGGTTGTAAAAGTCAATCCCGGGCTGGTTCACCTGTCCACGGCCATCGGGCAGGATACGCGGCCACGAAAGCGAAAACCGGTAAGCCTTGTACCCGAGTTCTTTCATGAGTTGTACATCTTCTTTCCAGCGATGGTAATGATCATCCGCCACATCGCCGTTCTCCCCGTTGGCCACCCGGCCGGGCGTGTGAGAGAACACATCCCAGATGGATTCCTTGCGGCCGTCTTCGCGGGCAGCCCCTTCGATCTGATACGCTGATGTAGCGGTACCCCAGGCGAAATTCTGCGGAAAGTTTATGAATTTAGACATAACACCTCTATTGGAATGAATTGTTCAACGAAAGCTAAACCATTCTATCAAAAGCAGGCTTTAAAACCGGGTAAAGCTCGCGAAATTGTGCGTAGGAACGCTCATAGACCGCTACTTCATCCGTATTTGGTAAAGTCTGCCCCGTGATGCGGACGGTGTTCTTGCATGCGGTGATCACATCCGGCCAGGCACCGGCACCGACCCCGGCGAGGAGAGCCGCCCCAAACGCCGCGCCCTCGCTTGTGTTCACGGTCACCAGTTCGCTGTTCAATACAGAAGCCAGTATCTGGCGCCACAAAGCGCCTTTTGTGCCGCCGCCGGAAGCACGGATCTGCGTGACCGCAGGCAGGCCAGCCTCCTGGATTAGCCTGAACCCGTCTTTGAGCCCGAAGGCTACCCCTTCCAGCACGGCGCGGGTAAGCGCACCGCGTCCGTGGCGCAGGGTGAGCCCGATGAAAGCTCCCCTGGCATTGGGGTCGGGATGCGGGGTACGTTCTCCGCTCAGGTAGGGCAGGAACTGCAATCCTTCGCTGCCGGCGGGGATTCCCTCAGCCTCTGTGAGCAGGTCGTTGAACTCCATGTCCGGTGCCAGTGTGTCACGATACCATTGCAGGCTGCCCGCGGCAGAGAGCATAACCCCCATGAAGTGCCACATGCCGGGAACCGCGTGGCAGAAGGCATGCAGGCGTCCTTGCGGTTCGACGAGCGCACTGGGTGTGGTGGCAAACACCACCCCGCTGGTGCCGACCGTCAACCCGATGATGCCCGGTGCCACCGCGCCTACCCCCACCGCCTGGGCAGCCTGGTCACCACCGCCAGCGGCCACCGGGGTACCGATGGCGAGACCTGTCTCGAAGGCTGCGGTTGCAGACACTGAGCCGGTAAACTCTGGTCCTTCATATGTGAGCGGCATCCACTCGGCGGGAATGTTGCATCCCGTGAGCAATTCTTGCGACCAATCGCGCTGCTTCAGGTCGAAAAGGATCGTACCGGAGCCATCCGCTTTATCCATGGCGTACTCATTTGTTAATCGATAACGGATGTAGTCCTTGGGCAGCAACACGTGGCGCGCGCGGGCGTAGACTTCCGGCTCGTTTTCGGCCACCCACAAAATCTTGGGCGCGGTGAAACCGGTCAGAGCGGCATTTCCGCTGATCTGAATGAATGCTTCCCTGCCAAACCTGCGGTGGATCTCGTCGCATTGCGCCTGGGTGCGTTGATCGTTCCACAATATCGCCGGGCGCAGTACTTCTCCCGCGGCGTCCAGCAGCACCAGTCCGTGCATCTGCCCGGTCAACCCGATGGCCTGGATCGCGGCAGGATCGATGGCGGTCTCCATTAAAACAGCGCGAATGCTGTTGGTAGTTGCCTGCCACCATTCGCGCGGATCCTGTTCAGACCAGAGCGGACGGGGGGTTGAGAGGGTGTGCGGTGAAGAAGCGACCGCGATCACGCTGCCGGCAGCGTCGATCAGCAGGGCTTTGCTGCCGGTTGTTGAAACATCGATACCCAGAAAATATGTCATCGTTTCATGTTCTCCAACAATTAACTGATCCCGTTAATCTACCGGGCAAACGAATACGCGATCTTTAACGAGCATTTTATCCCCGCCCTTGACTGTAAAGGTGCCTGTCAGGCGGATATCTTCCGAGGAGGATCCGATCATCACACTGAATTGACCGGGTTCCAGTATCATTTCGAGGTTTTCGTCGTAGAAAGCAAGCTGCCGTGTGTCCAGGTGGAAGGTGATCTGCCGCTTTTCACCGGGTTGGAGCTGGATGCGCTTGAATCCTTTCAACTCCTTCACCGGGCGTGGAAAACTGGCGAACTCATCGTGCAGGTACAACTGAACCACCTCATCTCCTGCAATTGTTCCGCTGTTGCGGATCTCAGCTGAGATGTCGACTATATCGCCGGGATTTACATCTGACGGGTTGACCTTCAAATTACCGTATTCAAAGTTGGTGAAACTCAAGCCGTGCCCAAAGCAGAACAAGGGTGCGGCCGGCTCGTCATAATAATCGCCGTAGATGTTTGAATGCATGCCGGAAGGCTTGTGGTTGTAGAAGACCGGAATCTGACCGACCGAGCGTGGGATGGACAGGGGCAGCTTGCCGCCGGGATTGATGTTTCCGAAGAGGGCAGCCGCTACAGCCCGCCCGCCTTCCTCACCGGGTACCCAGGCTTCAAGGATGGCGTTGACCTTGCCGGCGATCTCCGGGATAGCCGCTGGACGGCCGTTCACCAGTACCAGGGCGACCGGTTTGCCGGTTGCCAGTACGGCATTGATCAGTTTCTCCTGCACACCGGGCAAACCCAGATCGGTAGCGTCACGGAATTCTCCGGTGGTGCAATCCCAGGTCAGGCCGGATTTACCGCCCATCACTAATACCACCCCGTCAGATGACCGGGCAAGTGCCAGCGCTGCATCAAAACCACTTTCATCGTCCGAATTGATCTCACATCCTTGCGCGTAGTCTATTTTAGTTGCTGCCG
>CAYWVP010000164.1:0-4148 GCA_964461605.1 uncultured Anaerolinea sp. | reverse complement strand
TACTGGCGCGGGTCACTGCCCCCATCAAGCGCCTTGTGGATGGTCACCATGCCCTGCGCGGAATCATTCTTGAGCAGCGCATCGATTAATTCAAAAACCAGTTCATTTGTCGCGGTACCGAGCACAGTTTGCGCCAGTTCCAGGTCGATGCGCTTACCGGTCGATGCCAGCTGATCCAGCAGCGAAATGGCGTCGCGCATCGCTCCGGTGGATTGCCGGGCGATCAATAGAAGCGCTTCTTCATCCGCCTCAATGCCCTCATTGCCGCAGATTTCCCGTAAAGTTTTCGTCGTTTCCAGCACAGGGATGCGCCGGAACTCGTGCCGTTGGCAGCGTGAAAGTACGGTCGCGGGAATTTTGTGTACCTCTGTCGTCGCCAGGATGAAGATGGCGTGCGCCGGAGGTTCCTCAAGGGTTTTCAGCAGGGCGTTAAACGCTGCTGTGGAAAGCATATGAACTTCATCAATGATGTAAACCTTGTATCTTCCATCGCTCGGTGAATAGTTGATCCGCTCACGCAGATCGCGCACGTCCTCCACGCTGGTATTGGAAGCGGCGTCAATTTCGATCAGATCCAAAAACCTGCCTTCATTCACAGCGCGGCAATTGGCACATTCATCACATGGGCGGTCGGCAAGGTCGTCTGCAAGGCAATTTACCGCTTTCGCCAGCAGCCTTGCGGTGGTGGTTTTCCCCGTTCCGCGCGGTCCTGAGAAGAGATAGGCGTGTCCCACCCGCTCCGATCTGATCGCATTGCGCAGCGTTTGAACAACGTGTTCCTGCGCCACAACCTGTTCCCACTTGCGGGGCCGCCATTTTCGATATAATGCCTGGGTCATATTCCTCGCTACCGATCTAGTATTTAGCTGCCTTCATTTTACCTGAAACGGGAAACCTCAGCCGGTTGTCGCCGGGTTTTTTAAGGTACGCTGTATCGCGACCGTGTATTTCCAGCCGGGTCGATCAATTCGATCTTATCTCCGCTTGACCAGGCGGCAACGGGTTTATTCCAGAACAGCTCGATCGATGTATCCGTTCCTGCTTTACTGAACAGGTGAATACTGCCTCCCGGGTATAGTTTTACGGATGGGAAGGTGTAAACCAGGTCTTTCCCGTCAGTGAGCTCCCATCCGGTCAGTTCCACAGGCACTTCGGATACGCTCACCAATTGCACCCGTTCGTAGTCCAGCTCACCTACCCCCACCACAAGTTGAATCTCAACAGTGGGCTCGTCCACTGCGGGCAAGGTGGAATGGGGTTGTTCTATAACAGGTGCTCCTGCTTCGGTGAAGGGAATGATCGGTTCGGGCTTGTTGTGGGTTTGCTGCCAGATCACCAGTACCAGCAAAACGGTCGCTGCAGAAACAATCATATTGAGAATTATGTAAGGCAGAATTTTCCGCATGAACAGATCCCTTTAAGTTGTTAGAATCATAGCATAAATCAAAGTAAAATGCTTTTGGAAGGAATTCATCATGAAAAAGATCGTGATCGACGGACATAACCTCATCCCCAAGGTCCCGGGCATTCACCTGGCGGATCCGGATGATGAAAATAAGTTGATCCAGATGATCGGTGAATACTGCCGCTTGAGCCGCACCCGGGCTGATTTGTTCTTTGACGGCGCCCCTGCCGGCTCTACTCCCCGCTCACGGCACGGACTGGTCAGCGTGCATCATGTGAAACAGGGCGGCACTGCCGATGACGCGATCATCCGCCATTTACGACGTGAGGGTCAAAACGCCAGGAATATCCTCGTGATCTCCTCAGATCACCGCGTACAGGTGGAGGCCAAAGCATTGCGGGCAGAAACGATGACATCAGAAGCATTTAACACTTCCATGCAGCAAACTTTTTCCAGCCCGGCTGTGATCGATGCGATTCGCAACAAACCACCTTCTGAGGCTGAGGTGGAAGAGATGCTTAAACTCATGCAGGAAACCCGCAAAAAGTCATGATCCAGCTCTTGCATTTAAGACTAATATGATATATAATGTCCACATAACACACTTTATTGGTAGCAAGTACACAGGTGTGTTTCACAGGAAATTTCATTAAAGTACTGTGGTGTTCCCTCCCTATAGATTGGCAGACATGTCCCCCCCATGCCTGCCAATCGTGTTTAACCGTTTCCCTGAGTTATTCCCAAATTAGCGTCCAGATAATCACGAGCGGATCAGATTAAGCCAACTTCCCATATAATTAGGAGAAGAAAAGTAAATAGGAGACGCATCGTTGTGACTCTGCCCATCATTTTACTTTTAGTGATTCTAACCATAGCCCTGGTGCTGTTTTCATTTGAATGGATACCCCCTGATGTGACCGCCCTGGGGGTTCTGGTTTCGCTGATCATATTAGGGCTCGTCCCCATGGAGCAAGCCTTTGCCGGATTTGGCAGCGACACGGTCATGCTGCTGCTGGGGATACTGATCATAACCGCCGCGTTGCTGCGCACAGGCGTGGTCGAAGTGGTGAGCCGGAAATTGCTTCAGATCACCAGTAAACATCCCCGCGGATTGCTGCCCGCGCTGATGCTGGCAGTGGGAAGTTTGAGCGCCATCATCAACAACACCGCGGCAGCAGCGTTCTTCCTCCCGGTGATCCTGGGGGTGGGCCAGCGCATCAAAATGAGCGCATCCCGCCTGCTGATGCCGATGGCATTTGCCGCGATTCTGGCCAGCTCGGTAACGTTGATCGGTACCTCAACCAACGTGGTGGTAAGTGGCTTGATGACACAATTCGGTTTGCAGCCGATGGGTATGTTTGAATTGACGCCCATCGGCATCCCGATACTACTGGTTGGAATTCTCTACATGTTCTTCATCGGTCAGCACCTGATCCCGAAACGCACCGAACAGGAAACATTCACCGACAAGTTTGACCTGCGTCCGTACCTGGCAGAACTTCGCATTCTCCCCGGCTCTTCTTTGGATGGCAGCACCCTGGCGCAGTCCGACCTGGGACGCAATTTTGACCTGGTGGTGCTCGCGATCATTCGTGAAGGTCATCGCCACCTCGACCCGCCCTCCGATGCCATTCTACATGCGGGAGACGCGCTGCTTGTGGAAGGATCATCTGAGTCGATCCTGAAGATCAAGGATATAACCGGTATCGATATCCAGGCTGATGTCAAGTTCTCGGATGGTGACCTGCAGAGCGAAAAACTGCAACTGGCTGAGGTGGTGCTTCTTCCGGGCTCACCCTTCATTGGACGAACACCCAGGAGCCTGCGTATGCGCGAGCGCTACCAGGTACAGGTGCTGGCGGTCAACCGTCGTACCGGGGTCATCCACTCAAAGATCGCCAACACCCGCCTGCAACTTGGAGATGTGCTGTTGCTGCAGGGAACATCGCAACAGATCGCATCACTACAAACTGAAAACACTTTCGATGTGCTCGGCACAGTCGATTCCAGGCGTTTCAACCGTAAACATTCACTGATCGTCATTATGATTTTCATCGGCGCGCTGCTCCTGGGAACGCTGAAGATCATCCCCTTGCCGGCGGCTATGCTGTTGGGAGCGCTGCTGGTCTTTGTGACGCGCTCGATTTCACCGGATGATGCTTACCGGCAGGTCGAATGGAAGGTTTTGATCCTCGTTGGTTCCATGCTGTCGTTAGGCACAGCGATGCAGTATACCGGCACCGCACAATTCCTTGCAGAACGCCTTACATCCCTGGTAGGTACATTAAATCCGTTGTGGTTGTTGACCGGGTTCTTTGTCCTGACCGTTTTATTGACGCAGCCGATGTCAAACCAGGCGGCAGCGGCGGTCGTCATCCCGGTCGCTCTGCAAACTGCTATCCAGTTGGGGTTGAATCCGCGTACATTCGCGATGATGATAGCAATTGCTGCGAGCACCTCCTTCATCACCCCCCTCGAACCAGCCTGCCTGATGGTGTACGGCCCCGGAAGGTATCGCTTCATGGATTTTATCCGCGTGGGCGGCTTACTGACCGTGGTGATATATGTCATCGCCATCCTACTGACTCCTTTACTCTGGCCACTTTCTTAAAAAGTAAACCTTGTAGCTTCTTTTTTCTCTTGTGGATAAGTAAATCGGAGAGAGCTGCGTTCTTAGCGTCCCCGGAGTAAAACAAAAAACGCCCCTTTAGGGCGTTTTGGAGAGCGGAGAGGGTCGCGGTTT
>CAYWVP010000163.1:0-4168 GCA_964461605.1 uncultured Anaerolinea sp. | reverse complement strand
CGGCGCAACTGCTCTTCAGCCCGCAGCTGCGCGATGTGACCAACCCGGAGATCCTCGCGAGGGGCACCGGCTGGTCGATCATGGTGAACGGCAGTAAGGTCATCCTTCCGTATACCGGAGTGTTCACCTTCGTCCTGTCGCTCATCCTGCTGGCCGGTCTTTACCTGGTGGTACAGAAAACACGCCTGGGACGTTCCATGCGGGCGGTGGCGTTGGATAAAAAGACCGCCTCGTTGATGGGGATCGACGTGGACAAAACGATCAGCCTGACCTTCCTGATCAGCGGAGCGCTGGCGGGGGCAGCCGGGGTGATGTGGGGGATCCATAATGGACTGGTGTACTATTTCGTCGGATTCATTCCGGGCATCAAAGCGTTTACCGCGGCCGTGCTGGGCGGGATCGGCAACCTGCCCGGTGCCATGCTTGGAGGTCTATTCCTGGGCCTGATCGAATCACTCGGCCCCGCGGCCCTGGGCATCGATTTCCAATTAAAGGATGTTATTGCCTTCGCGCTGCTCATTATTGTGCTCATCTTCCGGCCTTCCGGGCTGCTGGGTGAGAGACTTGCGGAGGAAAAACTATGAAGCAAAACCTTCGTCAATCTCTCAACATCGGCGTCACTTTCGGGTTGGTGCATGTATTCCTGGTGTTGATCGGTTTTAACACGCTGATCGGTACCCTTATCGCCAAAGTGTTCGGCACACCGGTCAGCGGCACACAACCCCCGGCATTCACGCTGATGATCTACACAGCCCTGCTGGGAATCTGGGCAGGTTTGGCTGCGACCAAAAAAGCGACGAACCGGACACTGCCGGGGAACCTGGCAGCAGGAACGCTCAGCGGCGTCACCGCCGGCCTGATCGGTTTCCTCTTCAGCCTCGGCCTGGGCTGGTTCCTGGTCAACCGCATCGACTTCCGCCAGTACCTCGCCTTCCTCTCCTTTGATTTCATCAAAGCGACCCTCTTCAATTTGACCCCGCTCCCCGGCGCTGTATTGACCGCTGTATTTTTCACTGCCGGCGGCGCTTTCGGTGGACTGTTGAACGGCGTACGAAATCTGCGCGGTGTGAAGGAACGCCTTAATACTTTACGATTGGCAGGCGGCCGCGTGGTACACAACGCGAGTGCACTGCTGCATGGGCGGCACCGGCTGATCGTACGCATTGCGCTGCTGGCCGTGCTGGCAGCGTTGATCATCCTGCTGCCGCTCAAATGGGGATCCTACTGGAATTACGTGGCGGGAACGGTGGGGCTTTACGTCATCCTCGGCCTGGGACTGAACATTATCGTCGGTTTATCCGGTCAGCTGGTGCTGGGGTACATCGCCTTCTTCGCCATCGGCGCGTACACCATGGCGCTGCTGAACGCGCCCATCCCGCATAACCTGATGTGGGGCTTCTGGCCGGCGGTGGTGCTGGGAGTTGTTCTGGCGGCATTGGCGGGTTTACTGCTGGGGCTGCCGCTGATGCGCCTGCGTGGTGATTACCTGGCGATCGTTACACTGGGTTTCGGTGAGATCATCCGCATCCTGTTGAAGAGCGATGTGCTGACCGATTTCACCGGCGGTCCGCGCGGGATCCAGAACATCAGCGGACCGGTGCTGTTCGGCAGAGCCTTCAATTCCGATATTCACTTCACTTACCTGATTTTCGCCGCGGTCGTGTTGGCCGCCTTCGTTTACAACCATCTGCAAAACTCGCGCACCGGGCGCGCATGGCTGGCGATCCGCGAGGATGAGACCGTGGCGCGGGCGACCGGGGTGAACACGACGCGCTACAAATTACTCGCCCTCGCGCTGGGTGCCGCCTTCGCCGGGTTGGCCGGGGTGATCTACGCCAGCCGCAACCAGTTCACCGGCCCGGAGGAGCATTCGCTGATGGCGTCGATCAACGTGATCAGCCTGATCATCGTCGGCGGTATGG
Source organism: uncultured Anaerolinea sp. (assembly GCA_964461605.1). Classification (GTDB taxonomy): domain Bacteria; phylum Chloroflexota; class Anaerolineae; order Anaerolineales; family Anaerolineaceae; genus UBA6107. The sequence goes on along the minus strand of CAYWVP010000163.1, from coordinate 2,246 downwards.
GGAACATTCCCGGCACCATCCTCGGCGCGTTTGCCCTCAAAGGTCTGCCGGAGATCCTGCGCGAGTTCGCCAACTACCGCCTGCTCACCTTCGGCGCGCTGCTGGTGGTGATGATGCTCTCGCGCCCCAACGGGTTGATCCCCTCCAGGCGCCCAAGGTACAAGATAAAAGAGGAGCCGGAAAGCAACCCCGGCAGTGCGGAGGGCAAAAATGACCAGTGAGATCATCGCCGCACAGGAAGTGACCAAGTGCTTCGGCGGACTGACCGCGGTCAACCACGTCAGCCTGGCCGTACGCGAAGGAGAGATCTTCTCGATCATCGGCCCGAACGGAGCAGGGAAAACCACCCTCTTCAACTGCATTTCCGGCTTTTACACCCCCGAGTCCGGCGAGGTGTTGTTCAAAGGCGTTTCGATACGCGGTAAAGGGACGGACACGATCGCCGCGATCGGCATCTCGCGCACTTATCAGAACATCCGCCTGTTCGCCAACCTGACCGCCCTGGAAAATGTGATGGTCGGCATGCACCACCGGTCACAGGAATCCTGGATGGACGCGGTATTGCGCACACCGCGCTTCAAGCGCGAGGAGACGGATGCCATCCGGGAGGGATTGAAATGGCTGGACTTCGTGGGGTTGAGAAATTTCGCCAACAACACGGCGGGAAGCCTGCCTTACGGGGAACAGCGCAAACTGGAGATCGCACGCGCCCTGGCCAGTAAGCCTGCTGTGCTCCTGCTGGACGAACCGACCGCCGGGATGAATCCCCATGAAACGCTGGACATGATCGCTCTCATCCAGCGCATGCGCACAGAATTCAACGTGACCATCATCCTGATCGAACACGATATGCACGTGGTGATGGACATCTCAGACCGGGTGACGGTGCTCGATTTTGGTGAAAAGATCGCGGAAGGCGTGCCGGCTGAGATCCAGGCAAACGAGCGCGTCATCGAAGCCTACCTGGGCAGGGGCGGAGCCGCGCTGGCGCAGAAATATCGGGAGGCAAAGTGTCCATGATCCTCGAAATTGATCACATCAACGTTCATTACGGCGCGATCCACGCCTTGAAAGATGTCAGTTTTAATTTGAACCAGAACGAGATCATCGCCTTGATCGGCGCAAACGGCGCGGGTAAATCCACCAGCCTGAACACCATCTCCGGGCTGCTGCACCCCACCAGTGGCAGCATCACATACCTGGGTGAGGAGATCAGTTCGACCACCCCGCAGGAGATCGTGCGCAAGGGGATCATCCAGGTGCCGGAAGGCAGGCGCATTTTCGCTTCGATGAGCGTGTGGGAGAACCTGGAGATCGGCGGTTACAACCGGCGCAATAAAGCTGAGAACCGGGAGCGCATTGAGGCAATGTTCGAGCGCTTTCCGCGACTGAAGGAAAGACGCAACCAGGCGGGCGGCACGCTTTCAGGCGGCGAACAGCAGATGCTGGCGATCGCACGCGGATTGATGGCTGACCCCAAGGTACTGCTGCTGGATGAGCCTTCAATGGGGCTGGCTCCGATCCTGGTGGAACAGATCTTTGATATCATCCGAGAGATCAATGAGGGTGGTACGTCCATCATCCTGGTGGAGCAAAACGCGTTGATGGCGCTGTCCATCGCTGACCGCGGTTACGTGCTGGATACCGGTAAGGTGGTGCTGGAGGGCAGCTCAAGTGACCTTTTGCATGATCCCCTGGTGATCAACGCCTACCTGGGTGGCGAGACATGCGATTGAAAAGTACAATCCACAGGTCACACATATAAAACAGAAATAATCTTTCAACGATTGATCATGTAGGGGCACAGCGTGCTGTGCCCTGATTTATTTGTTGTCCGGTATCAAGAAATCTTTATCCACGAATTTCACGAATTTGAATTAAATAAACGGGGTTTCTTTCGTTCTTGAAACCCGGTTTCAGCCCTGAATTTGATCAGAGCAGAAACCCGGAGTCAAAGGATAGACTCAGGGTTTGTGTAATACCAACACCCTTTCGTGTGAATTATCATATTTAACGATCGGTCGGAAAAGATCGATTTAATATTGACACTGCATCAGACTGAAATATAATACTAGACTGTAGAGTATTTATATCATGACCGTCAGACACACCCTCCTTGGTCTTCTCGCTCAACAGCCGCGCTACGGATACGAATTGCGCGCGGCTTTTACCGCGCTGGCTGGCGGGCGCGAGAACTGGGAGGTCACCCCGGCGCAGATCTACACTACACTCAAGCGCTTGCTTAA
>CAYWVP010000162.1:0-4180 GCA_964461605.1 uncultured Anaerolinea sp. | reverse complement strand
GTGTTGTTGTACATCCAGCGCAACTTGCTGATGTGATTGACCAGCTGATCGGTGACCAGGGTGGTGAAATCACCAAACATGATCTCCAGCACGGGTCGTAGCCCGCGTAAAGCCATACCAGCGCTCAACCCGGCCAACCCGCCTTCAGAGATCGGCGTGGTGAACACCCGTTCAGGGAACGCGGTGGAGCATCCCCGGGTCACCTTGAACGCGCCACCATAAGGATCAAGGATGTCCTCGCCCAACAGGTAAACACGCTCGTCCTGCTGCAAGGCGGATAATAAGCCTGTGTTGAGAGAAGCCAGCACGGTCTTATCCATTGTGCCCGCCCTCCAATAATGCCGGTGGATCAGCCAAGGCCTGTGCAAACGCACGGCTGACTTCCTGATCCACTTCTTCCTGTATCGTGGTGAGGGCTGCGGGTGAAAGCCTTTGGCCAAGTATTTTCAACGGATCGCGTACTTCCTGCAACACGCGTAATTCGGCTTCATCGCGCGTGTCATCCCCCTTGGAGTGGGGACCGAAACGCACGGTGTGCAGCAGCAGTGCGGACGGGAGCTGTTCCCGGCGCACATTATCCACCGCCTTCACGGCAGCCTGGTGGATCTCATCAACATCACTGCTGTCCAATTCGTTGACCGGAATATCAAAAGCGCGGATGCGCTCTGCCAGCTGCCCCACCTGCACCAGGGCGGTCGGGGTGGTCTGGGCGATGTGATTGTGTTCTATAACGATCAACAAGGGCAGCGACCACAGCCGTGCCATGTTGAACGCTTCATATATAATGCCTTCTCCGAAGGTGCCGTCACCGATAAAAACCGTGACGATCGCACCGCTTTTGTTTTGTTTTTCAGCGAAAGCCATACCAGTGGCGATGGGAACAATGCCCCCCTGCACGCCGTTCGAATAGAGATTGCGCCAGTGGATGTGCTGAGACCCGCCGCGCCCGGCGCACACACCACTCGCCCGGCCCATCATTTCAGCGAAGAGCGCGCGCATATCACCCCCGTAAGCCAGGAAATGCCCATGACAGCGGTGATTGGTGACGATAATGTCCTCCGGTTGCAGGGCGGAGATCACCCCCACGGCGTTGGCTTCCTGCCCGAGTGACGTGTGCGTGGTACCGGCGAAAACACCTCGTTTGAATTCCTCCAGCACGGTCTCTTCAAAGCGGCGGATGCGGTACATACCGCGGTAAAACGCGAGCCCGTCATTCATCAATTATGCCCCCGTACAACGTCAGCTGTGTAACGCCATAGCTTTGACCGCCACGGCTCCGGGGCGTATTGAATGCCTATTCTGGGTGAAGTGGTGATTAGAGCACCATCCAAATCATAACCTTCCTCAATAAAAATCTGACTTTCTGAATCACACAATGACACGCCGTTTAAGGAACCATCGATTGCCAGCGCCTTGCACAAACGCGCCGGACCCCTGCACCAGTCGGCCGGTTTTACACCGTCCCGCCGTGCCGCGATGAATTCCAACCCTTCCTCCGGATGGATCGCACGCAGCAGCACCGCCGCGGGAAACCCGCTTGGTCCGCATACCGCGTTCAGACACCAGTGCATGCCATATGTGAAGTAAATGTAAGCCCTGCCTGCCATTCCGTACATCACCGCGTTGCGATTGGTCCTGCCGCTGCGTGCGTGACAGGCCAGATCTTCTTCCCCGCGGTAGGCTTCCGTCTCGCTGATGATGCCTGAAACCCGCTGACCATCCACACTGCGTACCAGGCGTTTTCCCAGCAGGTCGCGCGCTACATCAGTCACTTCCCGCAGGAAGAAATTCTCATTCAGACAAGTCATAAGGGTATTATACCCAAACGGCATTCCCGCGTGATCGGCAATTGGTGCTGATTCTAAATTAATAGAAGCACCCTTTTTGGTGCCAGTTTTTCTAAAGTTAGTTTCCGTTGAAAATTTTTGCTGGAGAGATGTCGCGGTTTAAAGTACGGGTCAACCCTTCCACCAGGCTCACCCGCGGCTCATAACCCAGGCGATCCTGCGCCAGGTGAATATCAGCGCACAAACGGCTGAGCCCGCCCTCGTTGCGCGGATTGTAAACGACTTCCGGATGACCACCCGTAACCTCTATGACCAGGCGAGCCAGCTCACGGATGCTGGTTTCGGTCCCGCTGCCCACATTGATGGTCAGGTTATTCACATCAGGGGCGGTTGAAGCTGATACCATGGCCGCTACCACGTCATCCACATAAACATAATCCCGCGTCTGGTTGCCGTCACCGTGCACAACAATGGTGCCATTCTCCCACGCCTGCCGCAAGAAACTGGGGATGACCGGGGTGTGCACCGGCGGGATGTGTTGACCGGGGCCATAGGCATTGAAAACCCGCAAACAAACCGTTTCAATTCCCCACAGGCTGCCGATCGATTTGACGTAATACTCGGCGGCAATCTTGGAGACAGCGTACGGCACGCGCGGGTTGGGTATAACGCCCTCGACCACTGGTTGCACCGGCTGGTTGCCGTATACCGTGCCGGATGAGATGAACACGACGCGCCGCACACCCACATCCCGCATGGCTTCCATCAGCGTGACGGTTCCCCCTACATTAACATGGTTGTATTCCCGCGGATAGAGCACGGACTCCGGAACACTAACCTTTGCGGCCAGGTGATAGACGCAATCCACACCCTGTAACATCGACCATAACTTGGGACGGTCGTTTACATCACCGCGCGAGAACTGCACCGCCGGGTCCAGCGCTTTTTGGTCTCCGGTGGAAAGATCATCCACGCCAACGACAATATCACCTCCCGCCGCCAGGCGGTTGGCCAGTGCAGAACCTAAAAATCCGGCTGCCCCTGTGATCAGAAATCTCATAAGTGGTAATTCGCTGCCTTTGTGATGTGCATTATAGCATTAACCGGCCTGCGTCAAACCCTGGTCACTGCCTGCCTTTTTTGCCCGTAACGCTTGCTTTTCAGCGTCGGTCAGGAAAGCGGTGGTGAGCGCGTTTTCCTGCGCCCGGCGGATCATTACGGGGGTCAACCCGGCTTTAGGCGCTGCCACCTCGTATTCATAATGCAGATCGATCGCGCTGATGCCCGGATCATCGGTATTGATCGAAGCCAGGATACCCTTATCAATGAAGAGACGCATGGGGTGGGAGGGGTAATCGGACACGGTGCTGGTTTGCACGTTGCTGGTGAGGTTGCACTCGATGCCGATCCCCTTATCGCGCAGAAAATCCAATAGCTTTGGGTCCTCAGGAGCATGTACGGCGTGTCCGATGCGTTCCGCACCCAGTTCTGTGACAGCCTGCCAGATCGACTGTGGTCCGGCGGCTTCCCCGGCGTGCACGGTGATATGCCAGCCGGCATCGCGCGCTTTCTTAAAATGTTCCGTGTACCATTCACCCGGGTAGTGCGCTTCATCGCCCGCCAGATCCAACCCGGCAAACTCGTCGGCAAAGCGGAGCTGGGCGTCCAGTTCGCGCATGGCAATATCAGGTCCATAATGGCGGGAAAGAATGCCCAACTGGTTGACCTTAATGTCAAAATCCTTCTCTCCTGCCCGAATCCCGTCGATGACTGCCTCCACCACTCCTTCCGGTTGCAGGTGGTGTGCCTCAGCCATGAACCAGGGGCTGTAGCGCAGTTCGATATAATCGATGCCCTCATTGAACGCATCTTGCACGTTTTCATAAGCCACGCGCCTGCACGCGGCATAATCCACCAGCACACCGGTCAACCATTCGAACTTTTCGATGAACTTCATCACACCGGGCTGCGGTGTGGAGACCTGAACATAAGGGCGCAGACCTTCCAGGGTTTTCGCGGGCAGGGGCAGATTGTGCTGCAGCCCAAGCTCAAGGATCGTCGAAAGGCGGATGCTGCCATCCAGGTGGCGGTGTAATTCTACGAGGGGAATATCAGGAGAGATCATAAATCGTTTACCTTGATCAGGGATTTTGTAACGTATGCAGTTGAATATCAAGTTCGCCAGCCCACTTAACGATCTCGTTCAGCATCTCTTGCGGGGGATAGGAAAAATACAGTGTACCTTCCTCAACCTGACCGGTAAGGTCGATCCCGCTCCAGAAGACCTCTGTTCCGGAGGGCAAGCGACCCAGCAATGTCTTGAGATCCTCCAGATTCGTGACCGAAATCTTGAAAAATCCATCCTCCAGGATGTTTTCGGTTGAGGTGATTTC
>CAYWVP010000161.1:0-4189 GCA_964461605.1 uncultured Anaerolinea sp. | reverse complement strand
TCGCGCATTTCAAACACGCCCACTTCAGCCGTTGCACCGAAGCGATTTTTCACGGAGCGCAGCAGCCGGTAGGACTGGAAGCGATCGCCTTCAAGGTAGAGGACGGTGTCCACAATGTGTTCCAGCACGCGCGGTCCGGCAATCACGCCTTCTTTTGTGACGTGCCCGACAAGGAACACCGCCATTCCGCTGGACTTGGCCATTTCGCGAAGCCGATTGGCACATTCACGCACCTGGCTGACCGAACCGGCGGTTGAGGCGAGATCGGGCAGGTACACGGTCTGGATGGAATCCACGATCAGGAGATCAGGTTTGAGCGTGAGCACATGTTCCAGGATGGTTTCCAGGTTGGTTTCGGTGAGCAAAAGCAGATCATCGCTGAATTCAGTGGTGTTGGACTCTCCAGCCAGGCGGGTGAGCCTGAGGGCGCGCATTTTGATCTGGCGTTCAGATTCCTCGCCGGAGACATATAACACTTTCTGTCCGGGAGAACCTTGCGTGCCGGCCATCTCAAGTGCCATCTGCAGCAGAAGGGTGGATTTTCCAATACCCGGATCACCACCTACCAGCACGATTGAGCCCGGCACCACACCACCTCCCAGCACGCGGGCGAACTCTCCGATGGGCAGCGGGATGCGTTCTTCAGCATCTCCGGTGATATCCCCCATACGGCGTGGAAATGAACGCGCGTTCACCCCGCGCGCATGCGTTTTGGCCGGCTCGGAGGGCGCCTGGATCACTTCTTCGATAAAAGTATCCCATCCACCGCATTGAGGGCATTTACCCAATGAACGCGGTGCGACTTTTCCACATTGCTGACAGACGTACTGGCTGATCGTTTTTGGCATGTTCTTATTATACCTATAAGCGGTGCGAGGCTTGGGATTAAGAGTCTTTCCTTGACAACGGTCGCGATTGTGTGATAATCCTCCCAGAATATAAAAAGGAGAGTTTTTTGTTTAATTTAGCTACGGTCATTGTCAGTCAAAAAAGAGCAAGGGTGCACCTCGTCATTTAAGTATCCGGAGATTCTGGATCTTTCGACCACGGGTGTGCTCCTGCCCGTGGTTTGCATTTAATGACACGTAGAGGTCTTTCAGCCCTCTGTTAAACATTCAAGTCGATTATTTGGAACCGCGGGAAAACCGCGGTTTTTTGGTTTGAGGAACCAGAAATGAAGATTATTAACCAACATCAGCGTTGGTATGACGACGCTTGTAACAATTTTGAGAAGATCCACCGCAAGCAAAGGACGAACGGATCTACTAATCCTTCTCGCAAGAGCCGCTCCCACGGGAGTGAGAGTAAAGACGAGTTCAAGTGCACGAATTGCGGCTCGATGGTGAGCCTGAACCGCGAGGTCTCCGGGGTGAACAACCGCAACCACTGCCCGTATTGCCTGTGGTCGCGACACCTGGATCTGCGAAAAGCCGGAGATCGCCAATCGACATGCCGCGGGCGCATGGAACCGCTTGGGCTGACCGTGAAACATACGCTCAAGCGCTACCAGACTGAGAAACAGGGTGAGTTGATGCTGATCCACCGATGCGCTGCATGTGGAAAGCTTTCGATCAACCGCGTCGCGGGCGACGATAACACGATCATGTTGAACGACCTGTTCGTTCGGTCGCAGGACATGCCGCCGGCTTTGCTGGAAGGGTTGTCGGCGCAGGGCATCCTGCCGCTTGGAGCGCGCGATTTCACCCTGGTGCATTCGCAACTCTTCGGCTGGCAGTCGATACTCGAAGAATTCGAAAGGGCAGATGAAGCCAGGATCAAGGTCCGGGAATCTGCTGGTACTGAAGCATAGGCTGGTTAACCGCGTCTCCGACCGACTAGGTTGGAGACGCGGAAGGCCAGGCTTACTGTTCTTCAGCCAGGTGTTTGATGTAACAACGGCGGCGTTTATGCTGGCGGGTGTCAAAATGCTTCCACTGCCCCTGTACCAGGTGGTTGTTCTCCAGCTCGGGGTTTGATTCCACCTTATGAATGCCATTCTGGATAAACACTTCGCAAATGCGGTTGATCAGAATGGCGTTCACCCCTTTACCCTGATACTCGGGTTTGACTGCAATCAGGTAGAGGTCAGCGCGGTCATTCTTCCTTAACGCACGGAGCAGATGGATGAACCCGAACGGAAAGAGTGCCCCGCCGGCTTTTTGTATTGCCTTTGTCAGCGATGGCATGGTGACGCCGAAGGCCACCATTTCGCCAGCCGCGTTAAGCACCACCGGCACAAACTCCGGCCGGATAAAATCAAAGTATTGTTTGGTGTAATCCTGCACCTGTTTTTCGTTAAGTGGGATATAACCGTAGAGGTTGCGGTAACTTTCATTAAATAAAGCGAAGAGCTTTTTTGCGAATGGAATAATCTCTTTTTTCCGGGTAAAGGTGACCAGGCGCAGGTCTTCCCTGCGTGAGACGATCCCGGCGAGTTTGGCAATCCTGGAGTCGGGCTCGGCGGGTACTGTGATCTCATACTCGACCCAATCTGTGTCTTTCACATAGCCAAGTTGCTCCAGGTACTTCGGGTAATAGGCGTGATTGTAGATGGTGGCCATTGTGCCGGGTTCGTCGAATCCTTCCACCAGCATGCCGGCCTGGTCCATGTCAGTAAACCCCAGCGGACCGTGCACTGCTGAACAGCCAATTTCGCGCGCCCACCCCTCCACTTTTTCCATCAAAGCAGCACAGACTGCCGGATCGTCAATGAAATCAAGCCAACCGAAGCGCATGTAAGCCTGGTTCCAGCGTTGACGGTGACCTTCACTAAGAATGGCCGCCACCCGGCCGACAACCCTGCCGTCGCGGTAAGCCAGCCATTGGCGTGAGCGGCTGTACTCGTAAGCAGCGTTTTTTTCAGGCGAGAAGGTATTGAATACGTTCCTGTACATCGGCGGCACCCAGTTCGGATTACCCCGGAACAAGGTGCGGGGAAAATACACGAAAGCTTTCATATCCGCGGGTGTTTTGACTTCACGTATTTCCATTGTTTTCACCACTGTGTTTTCTTGAGTAATTTCCCTCACGAGAATTTTTTAATGTAACACCTGTGGCGTTTATGCTGGCGGTTATCCAGGTACTTCCACATGGCGAGGATATCCAGGTTGTCCTCGAGGGTGAGGTTCGATTCCACCTTCTTGATGCCGCGTTTGAGGAAGGTTTGCATGATCTGGTGCATCATCATGGCGGTGATCCCCGTGCGGCGGTACTCATCGCGCACACCCACAAGGTACAGGTCAGCCCGATCATTCTTCTGTAATGCCCTGAGGAAGTGGATGAAACCGAACGGGAACATATACCCGCGGGTCTTCTGCAACGCTTTTGAGAAAGACGGAAAAGTGATGCCAAAGCCCACCAGGCGGTCATTCTTGTCCAGCACGATGGGAATGTAATCGGTTACCACAAAGCCGAAGTAGGTTTTGATGTACGCCTGGACCTGTTTTTCACTGAGGGGGACTGTGCCATAGAGCCCGCTGTAGGCTTCGTTGATCACCTCGAAGATCTGCGGGGCGAGTTTGAGGAGGTCGCGTTTGCTGCCGTTGAACATATGCAACCCGGTGCGTTTGGCGATGAGATCGGCGGCTTTCCTGATCTTGTCTTCAGAGCGGTTGGTGACCGTAAACTCATGGTCCAGCCAGTCCACATCCTTGACGTAGCCGAGCGCTTCAAGTTGTTTTGGATAATAAGGATAATTGTAGATGGTGGCCAGGGTGGTCACCTCGTTGAAACCCTCCACGAGCATACCCTCGCGATCGAGATCGGTGAAGCCCAGCGGGCCGTGAACGCCCTGCTTGCCTTCCTCGCGCGCCCATGTTTCCACTGCGCCCAGAAGAGCGCGGATCACCTCGGCGTCATCGATGAAGTCGATCCAACCGAAGCGCATATAGTCCTCGCCCCATTTTTCTTTGTGCTTTGGCACGATCATGGCAGCGATACGGCCAACCACTTTGTCATCGCGGTAGGCGAGCCAGTAGCGGGCTTTGCTCTCCTCAAAAGCCGGGTTGCGGTCGGCGCGGAGGGTATTCAGCTCATCCGAGTACATGGCGGGTACGTAATAAGGATCCCCTTTGTAGAGAGAAAGGGGGAATTTGACGAAGGTTTTTAACTGACGAAGTGTGGTTACTTCCCGGAGCTCTACGGTCATGTGATCACTAGCCTCTGTTCTAAGATAATCGTTCACACTAAA
>CAYWVP010000160.1:0-4208 GCA_964461605.1 uncultured Anaerolinea sp. | reverse complement strand
ATCTCAGCTCATCTGGAAGCTTCCGAAAGTCCGGACGTTACCGGCGGCATGCGCAGCAAGGTGACGAGTATGCTCGAACTGGTTCAAGCAGGGCATTGCCGCGAAGTATGTATCTTCTCCGGCTTGGAAGATCAGAGCATCCAGAATGCGCTCGCAGGTAAGTGCGCGGGCACTAAGATCAGCTTTGACTGAAAGGAATACGCAATGAAATTTACCAGACAACAACTCGAGAAAATGGAAAACGCTTCGCTCGCACCATACGCGGTGCACGCCAGCCAATCAAAAGGCCGGAAATATCCTGAGAAAGAACCGGAGTACCGCACCTGTTTTCAGCGCGATCGCGATCGCATCCTGCACACGACTGCATTCCGTCGGTTGGAGTATAAGACACAGGTGTTTATAAACTATGAGGGTGATTACTACCGTACACGCTTGACCCATACACTGGAAGTGACCCAGATCGGTCGCACAATTGCCAGGGCAATGGGAGCCAACGAAGACCTGGTCGAATCGATTTGCATGGCGCATGACCTGGGTCATCCACCCTTCGGTCATTCTGGAGAACACATCCTGAATCAGTTGATGGCTGACCATGGCGGCTTCAATCACAATCACCAGTCCTACCGCATTGTCACGGAGATCGAACAACGTTACCCCCAATTCCCGGGGTTAAACCTCTCCTGGGAGGTGCTGGAAGGGATTGTTAAACACGAGACGGAATATGACAAGACAGACGCTCTCGATTTCGACAGTCACCTGCGCGGGCACCTGGAAGCGCAGATCACAAATGTGGCTGATGAACTGGCTTATACCTCACACGACCTGGATGATGGACTGCGTTCTGGAATGATCACCACCGATATGCTGGGTGAGATCGATCTCTGGAATATGGTGGCTGACAACCTGGAGATAAATTCGTGCCAATTGGATGATCTGACACGGCACGAGATCATCCGTGAATTGATCGGCCTGGAAGTAGACAGCATGATCAAAGATTCTTGCGTCCGTCTTGAAAATAGTGGCGTAAAGTCACTTGTTGAACTGCAATCCCTACCCTACAATGTAGTTGGTTTTGATGACAAGATGCGCCAACACAATCGGGAATTGAAGGATTTCCTTTTCCACAACATGTACCGCAACTACCGCGTTGTGCGCATGCAGAAAAAAGCGGAAAGGGTACTTACGGAATTATTTAACGCCTACTTGAATGAACCTCTGATGCTGCCGATACATTTTCAGGAGCAGATCGAAATGAAAGGAAAGGAACAGACGATTTGTGATTACCTCGCGGGGATGACTGACCGCTTTGCTGTGGATGAATATCAGAAACTGATTGATCCATTGCTGCTTCCTTAATCACGACTATCATTGACGAATGGAGAGAACATGAACGAACCTTCCTACCTGACCAAAGCTGGCGCTGAAAAACTTGCTGCCGAATTATTGCATCTGCAGGGTCCCGTCCGGGATGAGTTGGCAAAAAGATTGCGCTCGGCCATCCAGATGGGTGACCTTTCAGAAAACGCAGATTACTCTGCCGCCAAAGAGGAACAGGCTTTTGTTGAGGGACGGATTCAGGAATTGACCAGGGTTTTGCGGGACGTGGTCATCATCGATGACAACCGGACCAATACCCACCTGGTTGAGATCGGTTCGATCGTCACGATCCAGGAAGGCAAGGAACACCCCGAGACCTTTCACCTGGTCGGACCCCAGGAAGCTGATCCCCGTAATGGTAAGATCTCGTATAATTCACCGATCGGACTTGTGCTGATCGGACATGGAGTTGGAGACAGTGTGACCGCCATTACGCCGGGTGGAGAGATCCACCTTAAAATATTGAGCATAAAATAAATAAAAATCCGGGATATCCCGGATTTTTTATCACCTACTTCGGCCACACTGAAAGTTCCAGTGTCAGGCGTTCGATGAAACTTCCGGTAGGCAACGCACCCTGGCCATAAACCATCTCGACCACTTTGGCTTCAAGTTGCAGCGTGGCTGTCTCGAGCAGGAGTTGTTGACCTGGTTCGAGAAGAACGGGTTCACCTTTTGAAGCAAGGCGTTGCTTGATGGCGGCATCGTTCATCGCGTGTGAACTCATCAGTACCTTGGTCACGGTTTGAATGTCGTTTTTGTCGAATAACCATACCTCGAAAGCAGTAACCTTTTTCGGATCCCCCACACCGATCGTATCAGAGATGCCCACACCGCATTCACCCAGAAATGCACCATTAGGAGCATCAATACTAAAACTATCATCATAGAGATCGTCACCGATCACGTAGTTGGTCATAAAGTGAGCGACCGGTTCGCCCGCAAAAGCTGGTACCGGTTTAACAGTCGCAACCGGAGCCGGTGTGATTGGGGCTACTGAGATCGGAGCAATCGGTGTCATTTGGGCTGGTTCAACCGAATCAGTTGGCGGCACGTATTCTTCCTGATATACGGGGGTCTCTTCTTCCTCATCGAGGAGCTCATCGGTTCTATCCGGCTCGTAATAAATCCCTTCCTCTTCTTCTTCGATGTACTCCCCTTCATCGTCCACTGCCGGGGGTACAGAATCAAGATTGCGGCGATTGCGGATGAAGAAGATGTATACCAACGCTCCGCCAATTAACAGGAGGAGTGCCAACAAGAAGAATAGCAGAACCTTGCCAATTCCAGTTTTCTCTTTTTGCGGGGTCTCCAGGGGCAGCGGGATTTGTGTCGCTTCTTCCACCTCTTCACCTGATACCACCGCCTCAGAAGCAGGCGCCATGGCTTTGAAGGATTTCTTCATTTCCTGGATTACAGGGTCACTGGATGCGTAACTGCAGCCGCCTTCCTGCAGATCCTTGAAGACTCCTTTTGTATTATTGAGATCCTCAATACCCATCGCCGTTAATCTCTCAGCAGCCAGGGTGGCGTTACGATTCACGGCATAAGAATCAACAACCATGCAAACATATTGCTTCTTGAGATCGGCGCGCAGGTAACTTGGATCAGCATCAATCCACTTGACAGGGAACAACCCCCATCCAAGCACAGGCAACCCTATGATCAATCCAATGACAAGCCCGGCAATGAATGTGTACAGGGGTTTTTGCACCAACGCGTAATATAGTTCCTTGATCTTTTCCATTTTTACTCCTACACAATCGATGGTTGATGATCGTGTGTACGATTACATCAAGGAATTTGTTGCAATATTTATGCCTAGTCGGGTACAGGGATTCCGAGTGCTTCGATCAGGAAGGTTTCGTTGCATTGAGTGCACTGGACCTCGCGCTTGTTGGAGATCGTCAGTAACCCGCCACATTTTGGACAGGGAACCGTCACAGGTCGTTTCCAACTGGTGAAGTCACACTCAGGATAATTGGCGCAGGCAAAAAAGATGCGTCCTTTGCGTGTTTTGCGTTGAACCAGTTCACCGCCATCATTGGGGCAGGTGACACCAATCTTTTCCAACAAGGCTTCAGTGTGGCGGCAAGCAGGAAAGTTGGAACAACTGATGAATTTGCCATAGCGTCCCCAACGGATCACGAGATCATGACCGCATTTCGGGCAAGCCCGGCCAACCTTTTCCGGTTCTGTTTTTGCCACCGGCATTTCAGCCTGCGCTCGTTTTACTTCAGGTTCAAATGAAGTGTAAAACTCCCTGATCACCTTTTTCCAATCCTCTTTACCATCCGCCACCTGGTCAAGTTCGCTTTCCATTTTGGCAGTGAATTTCAGGTCAACAACATCCGGAAAGTGTTCCACAACAAGGTCATTGACCAGGATACCTGTATCAGTGGGAGAAAGGCGCTTTGCCTCGCGCAACACATACCCGCGTTGTTGAATTGTGGATAGGATGGGAGCATAAGTGGAAGGCCGGCCAATACCATACTCTTCGAGCACCTGAACCAGGCTTGCCTCGGTGAAACGTGGCGGTGGTTGGGTGAAATGCTGCTCCGGTAATAATCGTTCCAGTTTTTGCGGTTGTCCCTCTTCCAAACCGGCAGGGATGCGCACGTTCTCAGGTTCATCAGATTTCAAATCTTCGTCCGCTGCATCCTCATACAGAATAAGAAAACCTGGAAACTTTACTGTGGATCCTGATGCCCTGAAAAGATACTGATGCATCTTGCCATCTGCGGTGACATCAACTGACAAAGTATCGTACACTGCTGATTCCATCTGGGACGCTACAAAACGCTTCCAGATCAACTGGTAAAGTTTGAATT
>CAYWVP010000159.1:0-4231 GCA_964461605.1 uncultured Anaerolinea sp. | reverse complement strand
GCCATTGTCAGCCAGGTGCTTGATTACGGCTGGCAGGGAGCGATCGGGTTGAGTCTGATCGCCATGGCGATCGGCGCGCTGCTTTACATTCCGATCAAGAAGTATGTGAAGAAAGATATTCCAGATGTAGATCCATACGTCCTGGGAACAGGCGACGAAGAAGCATAACAATCAAAACAAACAGGAGGAAGTCATGAAAGTATTGCTGGTTGGAGTTGGTGGTGTCGGGGAAGCCATCGCCGTGATGGCGGCGAAAAAACCCTGGCTGGAAAAGATGGTTCTGGCGGATTACAACAAGGACCGCGCACTGGAAGTGCAGGCCAAGATCAAAGATGATAAGAGATTCCCGGTCGAGTTCATCGACGCCCGCAACAGGGAAATGATCGAAAAAATGGCAAAGGACTATGAAGTAGACCTGATCATGAACGCTTGTGATCCAAGCTTTAATGAAGCCATCTTTGACGCTGCCTACGAGGCGGGGGTCAACTATATGGATATGGCCATGACGCTTTCCTACCCGCACCCCGAAACTCCATTTGAGAAGACCGGGGTAAAGCTGGGTGATTATCAATTCGCCCGCGCTGATAAATGGAAAGAAAAAGGCATCCTGGCGCTGCTGGGTCTCGGCGTTGAGCCTGGCATGGCGGACGTGTTTGCCAAATATGCTGCCACGCACCTTTTCGACGAGATCGAGGAAATTGGCGTCAGGGATGGTGCAAACCTGATCGTAAGAGGTTATGATTTCGCGCCTAACTTCTCCATCTGGACCACCATCGAGGAATGCCTGAACCCGCCGGTCATCTGGGAAAAAGGCAAAGGCTGGTTCACCACCGCGCCATTCTCCGAGAAGGAAATCTTCGATTTCCCTGAGGGCATTGGTCCAACAGAATGCGTCAACGTGGAACACGAAGAAGTGTTGCTTGTTCCACGCTACATTGACTGCAAGAGGGTAACCTTCAAATACGGACTGGGTGATGAATTCATCGGCATTCTGCAAACCCTGCACATGCTGGGCCTCGATAATAAGGAGCCGATCAAGGTTGGTAAAGTTGAGGTAGCTCCGCGTGATGTGGTCGCTGCGTGCCTGCCCGACCCCGCGCACCTGGGTCCAGTGATGGAGGGTAAGACCTGCGCCGGCACCTGGGTGAAAGGCAAGAAGGATGGCAAGGAAAAACATGTGTACCTCTACCAGGTGGCGGATAACCAGGAAAGCATGGATAAATTTGACTGCCAGGTAGTGGTGACCCAAACCGGCTTCAACGCAGTGATCGGCATGGAGCTGCTGGCTGAAGGAATCTGGAAAGCCACCGGCGTGGAAGGCCCGGAATTCTTTGATCCGGTACCTTTCATGGATCGTATGGAAGGAATGGGCTTCCCCTGGGGTATGAAGGAGTGGTGAAGAATTACCGGTAATTAGATGATATTTATGAGTTCCCCAACCTTGACTTTAATGCCATAATATTAAATGGACGGTTGGGGAACTTGATTTAAATAACCGTTTTATTCTTTTTTGAACCAGGGAAGCAAGTGCAGCATGTGTTCAGAAAACAACTTCCACATTCCATCAAACAAATTTACCAACAAGAGGACATCCATATGATCAATTACGAAGAGAACTACAAGCATCTCTCACCTGTATGGTCGCATTACACTGACATCATTGTTGACCACGCAGAAGGCAGCTACCTGTACGCCACCGATGGCAGGAAGGTACTGGATTTTACCTGCGGTATCGGTGTGACAAACACCGGTCACTGTCACCCGAAAGTGGTGGAAGCCATCCGCGAGCAGGCGGGCAAACTGTTACACGGACAAATCAACCTGGTGGTGCATAAACCGCTGCTCGAACTGGTCGACGAATTGCGCACGATCGTCCCACCCACACTGGATGGATTCTTCTTCAGCAACTCCGGCGCTGAGGCAGTGGAAGGAGCGCTGAAACTCGCCCGCCACGCCACTGGCAAGCAAAATGTGATCGTCTTCCAGGGCAGCTTCCACGGCCGCACCAACGCCACCATGGCAATGACCACCTCGAAGAACGGCTACAAGGTCGGCTATCAGCCTTTGATGTCCGGCGTTTATATTACGCCTTTCCCGTACGCATTGCGCTACGGCTGGGACGAGGAAAAAACCAGCCAATGGTGCCTGGATGAACTTGAACTCCTATTGATGACCCAATCAGCTCCTGCAGAAACCGCTGCGGTATTCATCGAACCGGTGATCGGCGAAGGCGGTTACATTGTGCCGCCCAGGTCATTCATGAAAGGTCTGCGCGAGCTTACTCAGAAACACAACATTCTGCTGGTGGCGGATGAAGTGCAATCCGGCTTTGGCCGCACCGGCAAATGGTTCGGCATCCAGCACTTCGACGTGGAACCGGACATTATGACCGTCGCGAAGGGGCTAGCCTCCGGTATGCCAATTTCGGGTGTCATCAGCCGCCTGGACCTGATGTCCAAGTGGATCCCCGGATCACACGGCGGCACCTACGGCGGCAATGCTGTGGCAGCTGCGGCGGGCGTGGCGACCATCCGCGCGATCAAAGAGGAACACATCCTGGAGAACGTGAATGTCCGCGGTGCCCAGTTGACCGCTGGACTGGCTCACCTGCGTGAAAAATACCCTCAGATCGTTGACATCCGCGGTTTGGGTTTGATGATCGGCACGGAATTCCGCGATGCCAAGGGCAAACCGGACAAAGCCTTTACCAAGGCTGTGCAGCACGGCTGCATCGACCGCAACATGCTCATTCTCACCGCCGGACCCTGGGATAACACCATGCGCTGGATCCCGCCGCTGGTGGCGACCGAGGCCGAGATCAATGAAGGGTTGAACATCTTTGAAAGCGCTTTGGCAGAAGCGGTAAAATAAATTTTGAGACACTCAAATATATATATGAAGGAGAGATAAACATGTCGGAATTGATCGATCAGTTACTGGCCCGGGCACGGGCGGCACAGAAGGTGGTTGAGTTTTGGTCACAGGAGCAGGTTAACGAGATGATCCTCTCGGTAGCCTGGGAATCCTATAAACTGGAAACCGCCCAAAAAGCGGCACGCATGGCCGTTGACGAGACCGGGTTGGGTGTTTATGAAGATAAAGTGGCCAAACACCAGAAAAAAACCCTGGGCGTTTTACGTGACCTGAAAGATGTAAAAACAGTTGGCGTGATCGAACGCGTCCCCGAAAAAGGGATCGTCAAGATCGCCAAACCGGTTGGGGTCATTGGCGCGATCACTCCCATGACCAACTCCTCCTCCACGATGCCCTGCAATGGATTGCCGGCGCTGGCAGCACGCAACGCGATCATCTTTGCCCCGCACCCCAGGGCTAAGAACACCTGCAAATACGTTTGCGAGGAAATGCGCAAGGGTCTAAAGAAAGTGGGCGCTCCTGAAGACTTGGTGCTCTACATTGAAGATCCTACCATTGAGCTTTCACAGGAACTGATGAGCAAGGTGGACCTGGTGCTGGCTACCGGTGGACAGGGTGTGGTCAAACCGGCGTACAGCAGCGGAAAACCCGCTTATGGAGTTGGTGCCGGCAACGCGACGATCATCGTCGATGAAACCGCTGATCTGCCCGTTACCGCGGCCAAGATCTGCAAAGGCAAGATCTTCGACAACGCCACCTCCTGCTCAGCCGAAAACAATATCATCATCCAGGAAGGGATCTTTGATGCCCTGTTGGAAGAACTGAAAAAGACCGGCGGCTACCTGGTAACGGGCGAAGACCGCGCCAAGCTAAAAGCCGCGATGTGGCCGGATGGTCATCACCTGAACGGCAAGCTCGTCTGCAAGAGTGTTAAATTAATTGCCGGAGAAGCTGGCATCGTGGTGCCCGAAGGCACCAAATTCATGATGGTGCTGGGTGAAGCGATTGGACCCGAAGATATGTACTCGGCTGAAAAACTCTCCCCGATTGTCACCCTGTGGAAGTACAAGGAATTCAGCGATGCAGTGCAGATGGTGATCGACATCACCGCCTTCAGCGGTTATGGTCATTCCTGCGGTATCCACTCGGTCAACGAAGATCACATCATGGAACTGGCGCACAAGGCAAAGGTAAGCCGCATGATGGTTCGGCAGGCGCAATCGGTGGGTAACAGCGGTGACTGGGAAAATGGCATGGCGTTCACCATGTCGCTTGGCTGCGGCACCTGGGGCGGCAACATCACCACAGAGAACATCACCGTCAAGCACATGATGAATGTGACCTGGGTCTCCTACCC
>CAYWVP010000158.1:0-4248 GCA_964461605.1 uncultured Anaerolinea sp. | reverse complement strand
CCGGAACAAACGCATCGTTTTTTTCGTTATACTGGTGATGAAAGATGACGATAAGGAGAATTTGATGCGTACTCTGCTTGCTTTAATGTTATGCACGATCCTTTTGGCCGCCTGCAGCCAGCCCATCAACAGCCCGCCATCAATCGGCAGCCAGCCGCCGGCTGGTCCACCTGCATCCGAAACTGAAATTCCGCTGGACCTGCTGCCGACGAAGGAATCGCCTGTCATAACCCTGCCCACGCTGGAACCTGGCACAACAAAAGTCCCGCCACAAGATCAGCCGCTCGTTCCCTTCGATCCAAAACCGGAGGATAAGATGCTTGAACGCTCAACCGTGCATCTGGATTACATTGGATTGCTCATATTGGAGAGTTACCCGGTGCAGATCAACCTCGAACTGCAGGGATACCTGCCCACGCCCTGTCACAACATGCGTGTTTCCATTCTTCCCCCGGATCAGGAGAATCGCATCTACGGCGAGGTCTATTCCGTTGTTGACCCGTCCATGATGTGCATCCAGGTGATCAAAGAATTTGAAACCGTTGTGTCTCTGGGAAGTTTTCCGACCGGGCATTACACGGTTTACATCAACGGAGAAGTGGTTGGTGAATTTGACAGCTGATCGTGGATAGTCGACATAGAGCAGGGCGCGGAAAATACCGCGCCCTGCTTTTTCATGTCAGCCGTTAAGCGATCATCGATTCCAACTTATTATTTCCTGATTACTTGTCCCGGTTTGCGAACCTCTGCATGTTATTTCACCCTGACCACTACCGAATCGATCGCCATGGATGTGCCATCGGCCATGCTCAATTCGCTCAGCGTTACCAGCAGCTCTGTCCCGGGATTCACCGCGGGTAAAGTAATTGTGTTATCAAATGTTGCCGGTGCGCCCATATCCGCGGCTTGTACCATGAACCCTTCATAAACCAGAACGTTACCCGCCGGATCAGCGATGGTGAGCGAGAGGTTGTTTTCAAACGGACCTATCGGCATGTTACCCGCCAACCGCAGCGAACCGGAGAATTCTTCCTGATCAACTGGTGATTCGATATTTATGGCATGCACTTCGCCGCCTTCAAACGCGGATTCGAAACGGGTCTGAACCAGGTTCTCGCCGAACAGCTCGTATTCTGCGCTAAAAGCAGTGGTTGGGTTAACCATTGGGTCGTTCGGTCCGTGTATCAGACCTGTTAGCCTGACCATGCCATTTTCCACGGCAACCTGGTCAATGATCGGGCGGTCATCGATCATCACAGCTGGGGCTTGCTTAAAACGATCGCCCTGGCTGTACACAACAAAGAGCGACACAAAAATCCCTGAGCCGCCGGTGTTTTCTGAAAGGAGCAGCGCCGCGTCATTCATCCCATCGTGATTCAGGTCCCCGAATACGATCTCAGGGCGTACCTTCGCTGTGAGCTCAATCCCGTCTACTAATCCGCTGAACTCCCCATTCACCAGTTGCACCGGTACCTGCAGCATGGGTGAAAGGTACTGCATGTTGAACAGGGTGTCTTCAGTCAATCCCGCCTGTGGCGGGGTCGGTTCAGCCGTCTCAACTGTAGGAGCAGGCTGAGTTGGCAGGTCGGAATCGGGTGTGGGAGCAGTATTTCCAAGGTTAACCGTGATACATCCGCTGATCAACACAAGCGATAAACCGATCGTAACAAACAAGAAAAAAAGGGGGCTAATCCGTTTCATGATCCTTTACTCCTTTCAAATCTGACAGGGGCAAATTTAAGCAAAATCCCAAATTACTGCATTAAACGTGCCAAAACGCTTGCATTTCTCCACGGAATTGTATATAATGTGGGGGAAAGTGGTAATAAGTGGGAATAAGTGGAGCGCCGGAGGCCATTCCGGCGTTTGACATAAAAGGAAAAGGTAGAAAATATGTTCAACGGTTTCATCGGTCGCTACCTCCACACTATAGACGAAAAGGGACGATTAACGTTCCCGGCATCATACCGCGACCTCCTGGGGGAGAAACCTTTCATCCTGAACGGTTTTGACCAGAACCTTCTTGTCATGGATGCCAACCGCTTTCAACTCCTTTATGACAGGATCAACGCCATGAATATGGGGGACGCCAACACCAGGCAATTGCGTCGCCTCATCTTTTCAAACGCCAGCCAGATCGAATTTGACAAATCCGGACGCTTCATCATACCGCAGGTGCTGCGTGAAATTGCCCGCGTCGATGGCACCGCTCTTATCGTCGGTATCGGTAAGGATATTGAAGTCTGGAACCCGGAATCCTACAAACAGATGGAGGAAGCCGGTGAAGGTCCCGCTTCAGCCGCCACGCTCGTTTCGAACTTTGACTTGACGATCTAACCATGAGTACCTACGACAATGCGATCGAACCACCGCATGTCTCAGTTCTTTACCATCAAATAATATCTGCTTTACGTCCCAAAAGTCCGGGGTTCTACGTAGATGCGACCATCGGAGCGGGTGGGCATGCGCTGGGGATCCTTGAGAGCAGCGCACCTGACGGGCAGCTGCTCGGCCTGGATGTCGACCCACGGGCGCTGGAACTCTCTCTCCAGCGTCTCAGTTTATATAGTACCAGAACTCATCTTGTTCATTCCTCCTACACCGAACTCCAAAAAGCGTTGCTGACTTTGGGCTGGGATCACGTGGATGGTATCGTCATCGACCTGGGTGTGTCATCAATGCAAATCGATTCTCCCGAACGCGGTTTCTCTTTCCAGAAAAACGGGCCATTGGATATGCGTTTTGACCCGTCCCAGCCAGTCAGCGCGGAGGATATCGTCAACAACTACGCTGAAAGCGAACTGGCCGACCTGATCTGGCGTTATGGGGAGGAACGAAACTCCCGCCGTATCGCCCGCGCGATTGTGCAGGCCAGACCCCTCCACACTACGCTTGACCTGGCCAATGTCATCCTCAAAGCCGCACACTCGCACCCTGGTCCCATCCACCCCGCTACAAGGACTTTTCAGGCGCTGCGCATCGCTGTGAACCGTGAACTGGAGGGACTCGAAGTCTTCCTCCCCCAGGCGACCCAGTCACTCACCAGCGGCGGACGACTTGCGGTAATCGCCTTCCATTCCCTGGAAGATCGCATCGTAAAGCAGTATTTCAGACTTGAAAGCCGGGATTGCATTTGCCCCCCCGAGCAACCGGTCTGCAATTGCAGGCATCACGCATCGATCAGGGAGATCACCCGGCACCCCATCACCCCTGCTGAGAGCGAGATCTCCGGTAATGTAAGAGCACGCAGCGCGAAATTACGCATCGTTGAAAAGATATAGGCAGCAATAATGACTGAACTGCAGGAAAACCAACCCAAAAGAAAAGAAAAAGCCGTGAAGAAGAACCGGCTGGTTCAGGCATTTAAACAGGCACCCTGGCGGGGTCGTGTGCAAATGGCGGGGGGATTCCTGGTAGGACTGGTCATCATCATCCTCGTTGCCAGTGTGTATCTCAGCATCAGCGGGCAGGCGGCAACTGCAGGTCTTGAAGCGTATCGCCTTGACCTCAAACGGCTGGATCTCGAACGCCAGATCGCGAACGCCAACGCCCGGATAGCCATAGTCTCATCAGCATCCAATATGGAAGCCAGGGCGCTTGAGCTGGGATTTCAGCGTATCAATCCGGATGATGCCTTATACCTGACCATTCCGGGATACCCCGGCAAGCAAACCATGATCGTTGCCTCGGCTCCGGCTCCCGCCAATGACGACCAATACCTGGTGAAATCCATTTACCGCGAATCCCTTTGGGATTGGCTGTTTACCGGTATCAACTCTTTGAGTGACAGTGTGATCGGGAGTGGCGAATGAAGAAGATCAACTTTACACGTTTCAAGTTCCTTGCAGTGCTGCTGACCGTATTTGCACTCGTTATCTTCGTCCAAATGGTCCGCATCCAGAACAGCACGGATGCTGAATACCTGGATAAGTGGGCGGCCAATTACGGTTACGAAATGCGCACGATCCAATCAGAGAGGGGTTACATCTACGACCGCTGGGGCAACCTGCTGGCTGGAAATAAGGAAGTGTACGAGATCGGTATCGAACTTCAATTTGTCAAGAATCCGGCTGCCATCGCATCGACCATTTCCAACCTGCTGGACATGGATTACGGGTTCGTCTTCAAGGCTGCAACCACCCCTTATGTACCCGGTCAGACAGTGTATATCACCCTTGCCGATTACATCCTGTATTCGCAAATTGAAGAATTAAGCGCGCTCAAGACCAAGTACGAAAACAACAATCC
>CAYWVP010000157.1:0-4288 GCA_964461605.1 uncultured Anaerolinea sp. | reverse complement strand
GTATTTCAAAAAGAGACCCGATCGGGTCTCTTGTGTGTTCGAGGGGTGGATCACTCTTCGCTGATCTCGACGGTTTTCAGGTGGACAGCAGGGCTGTCCCTGCGAGACGGGTCTCGCTCAGGGATGGACATGAGCACATCCAGGCCTTTGATGACCTGGCCGAAGACGGAGTGCTTGTTATCGAGCCAGGGGGTATCCACATGGGTGATGAAGAACTGCGAGCCATTGGTATTGGGTCCGGCATTAGCCATGGAAAGCACACCCGCTCCCTTGTGACGCAGAGAGGAGTCGAACTCATCGTTGAATTTGTAACCGGGACCGCCCATACCGGTGCCGGTGGGGTCACCGCCCTGGGCCATGAAGTTGGAGATCACACGGTGGAAGATGGTGTTATCGTAGAATCCTTCGCGCGCGAGGAACACGAAATTGTTCACAGTGCGGGGAGCTTTGGATGCGTAAAGCTGGCAGATGAAATCACCTTTATCAGTTTTGAAGGTGGCGGTATAGGTTTTGGAGGTGTCGATCATCATCTCGGGGTGGGTGGCCCACTGCTTGGTTTTTTCGGTCATGTTAGTCCTTTCAGTTCGATTAGTTGTGAGATTGTATCACAGGTTCGCGCGCGTTCCAGCGGAGGCACGGCGGCGGGTAATGGAGGTGAGTGCCCAAACGATGACAAAAAGGATCGTGCAGGTGAGCACGATGGCTGCCCCGGAAGCGATATTCAGGTAGTAAGAGAGATACAGACCGGTGATGCCTGAGAAAACGGCGATCGCCGCAGCGATGATCATCATGCGGGACAGCTTGCGCGTAAGCAGTGAAGCAGCAGCAGCGGGTGTGATCAACATGGCGACCATCAGGGTAACCCCCACGGTCTGCAGGGAGACCACGATACTCATGGCGATCAGGCTGATCAGCAGGTATTCCAGGCGGCGGATGGGCAGGCGCAAGGTGGAAGCCAGCGTGGGATCAAAGGAGATGAGCATGAATTCTTTGTAGAAGGCGATGATGATGAGCAGGATCAACACACCGAAAACCACCGTCAGTACCAGGTCATGTGAACTGACACCGAGCACATCGCCAAAAAGGAAATGCGTCAGATCGGCCGTGTAGTTGCGCACCATGGAGATCAACGCGACACCCAGGGCGAACATGCCGGCGAAGATAATACCGATGGAAGTGTCCTGTTTGAGTTTGGCAGAGCGGCTTACCGCGCCGATGCCGAACGCGCTGAGCAGGGCGGTTGCCATGGCAAACCAGAACACCGGACCGCGGGCACCGCCCCCGACCAGGTAGCCGATCGCGACACCGGGGAGCACGGCGTGCGCCAACGCATCACCAAAAAAGGCCATTCCGCGCAAAACCACGTACGTACCCAGGACGGCGCAAACCACACCGACAATGACAGCGGCCAGCATGCCGCGCACCATGAAAGCGTATTGCAGGGGAGCCAGCAGTCCATCAAGCATGCTCGTGCTCCTCATCTCCGCAGCAGGTTTCATCAATGAACGGGATTTCGCTGTCGTTCACCTCCACCTGGATGCGATCACCGTAGGCCTGGTTGAGATTCACCCGGGTGAAGACCTCATCCGGTTTTCCGATGCCGATGAGGCGGCGTTTGAGCAGCATGACACGGTCAAAACTTGAGGCGGCAAGCTTGAGATCGTGCAGCGCGATCATCACGGTTACCTGTTGTGAGCGCAGCGCATCGAGAACGGCGAAAAGTTCAGCCTGGGAGGGTGTATCGAGCCCGGTTACCGGTTCATCCATCAGCATCAGGTCGGCCTCCTGGGCGAGAGCGCGGGCGATAAACATGCGCTGCTGCTGACCGCCGGAGAGCTCACTGATCTGTCGTTTGGCGAAAGGACTGAGACCAACGGTCTCAAGGGCGTTTTCAACGGTTGCGCGATCTGTGCTTTTTGGCCAACGCAGCATACCGATCTTATGCGCGCGCGCCATCATCACCACGTCATAGACGGTGACCGGAAAGTTCCAGTCCACATGGTTATGCTGGGGCAGGTAGGAAATGCAGAAGTGCCCGCCGGGGTCTTCACCGAATACGCTTACCTTGCCGGTATCCGGCTTGAGCAGACCGGCGATGGCTTTGAAGAGCGTGCTCTTGCCCGCCCCGTTGGGTCCGACCACTGCCATGCGTTCACCGGTGACCAGTTCAAATGAGAGGTTATCGAGCGCGCGGCCGCTTTCATAGCCAACCGTGAGATTGTGCACGCTCAAGATGGAAGTGCCGGGCAGGTGGCCGGGGTGGCGCTGCTGCGGCGTGCTCGGGATGGGTATTTGCAGGGTTTGTCTCATTTTTTTCTCTTACTCCAGGGCGCTGACGATGGCGTTGACGTTAAAACGCATGTATTCGATGTAGGTGGCTGCGGGGCCATCCGCCTCAGAGAGCGAACCGGTATAGAACTGAACCAGGCGGATGCCGGTATCATCGGCGATGCGGGCGGCGAGCGAGGGGTTGACAGTGTTGCCAACCAGAATGACCTTGACGTCGAACTGGCGAATGGAATCTTCCAGCTCGGCCAGTTCACGGGCGGAGGGTTCAGCGCCGGAACTGTAGGATGGGATGATGGCGCCCACAACGGTGAAACCATATTTTTCCGCAAAGTAACCGAACAGCATATGGTCGGTGACGATGCGGCGGTTTTCCTGCGGGATTGTGCCGGTCTGTTGCGTGATCCAGGCATCGAGTGTTTCGAGCTCGGTGATGTAGGCAGCGCTGTTGGTGCTGTAAATCTCCTGATGATCCGGGTCGTACGCGCTGAGAGCCGCCGCGATGTTGCGCGTCCAGATGATCACGTTGGCGGGGTCCATCCATACGTGCGGATCGGCGGTGAAATGCTCATCGCCACCGCCGCTGAATTCCATTGTCGTGATACCATCGGAAACCGTGACCGGTTCGATCTGCGTTCCGGCGTTCAGGATGATGGTTTCCATGAATTCCTCAAGGCCGAGGCCGACCTCAAAGACCAGCGCGGCGTCAGTCACGGCGGCGATGTCGCGCGGGGAGGGCTGGTATTCGTGTTCGTTGGCACCTGGGGGTACCAGGGAGGTCACATCCACCCGGTCGCCGCCGACCCGGCTGACCACATCAGCGAGGATCGAGGTGGTGGCAACCACGGGTATGCGGTCAGAGTCCGGCGCGGGAGCGGGAACGCAGGCGGTAAGCAGGAGTACTACAAGTAATAAAAATAGTACGGTAAGGTTGATCCTGTTTTGCATAAGCACCTATTGATGTAACGTGTGACCTTCCGCACGGCACTGCGGGCACGTGCCAAATAGCTGCAACCAGTGTTCGCTGACCCGGTAACCGGTGCGTGATTCGACCCTGGCAAACAGGGCGTTGAGATCATCCCCCTGGAAGAGGATGGTGCGACCGCAGTCAGTGCACACAAGATAATGCTCATGGCCATTGGCAGCGGGCATTAACATGTGGCAGCCATCTTCGCGATGGACGCGCTGAACCAGCCCCAATTCCTCCAGGCGGTCGAGTGTGCGGTAAACCGTCACCAGGCCGATGCGGGGGTTAACCGCACGGCTGAGAGCATACACTTCGAGGGGCTGCAGGGCATGCTGGCTGCTGGCGATGACGCTAATGATCACGCGCCGTTGGGCGGTGATGCGGCACCCGTTCTGTTGTAGAATACTCACCCACTGTTCAACCCGTTCCATCAGATTCCTTCTTATTGAAAATGATTTTCAATAAGATTATATCAAAAAAGATCCCCATCAGGGGATCTCTCATTGATTGGTTTGTGTGTCAGTTGGTGATGGTGATGCTGCCTGAGCCGCGGTCTTCGATCAGAATTGTGATCTGGTTGGCTGCAGTATCGAAGCCTGCGGACTGCCAGGTGTCATTTTCATAAGAGCCGTCGCCGTCCATCAGCTGCAGGCTGCCAGGCAGGCGGACGGCACCTGAGCCGTCATCCATTACTTCCACCTTAATGGCGGTACCCGCCGGAACGCGCATGGTCACTGCCCCGCTGCCGCTGGATAACGTGAGGGTCAATGGTGTGGAGGCGGGCATCTTCACGGTGACCGCGCCGGAACCGCTTTCAATGTCTACAGAGTATGCTGCCACGGAAACCGGCAGGGTGATGGTGGATGCACCTGAGCCAAGAGAAGCGTCCATGGATTCCAGTTTGAGACCGGTCAGGTTAATGTCCAAAGCTCCGGAGCCGCCATCCAGGTTGAGCACGGCGGGAACAGATGGATTGAGTCCGATATCCCACTTGAGACCGGTCAGCCCGAGATCGAGCGAGAACCAGTTTTCAGG
>CAYWVP010000156.1:0-4336 GCA_964461605.1 uncultured Anaerolinea sp. | reverse complement strand
CGGGATTTAAGCGGTGAGCTTGCATGACGTTGGGCAGGTTTTCGATCCTGGTTAACACACGGGAAAGTTGAACAATGTCTGCGATCTCCATAACCATGAAGATCGAAGCCAGGTTATGTGTCACATTGATCTTAATATCCTTCAGGTTAATATTCTCGTTGCTGAGCACGGAGGATATATCCACCATCAATCCTTGCCGGTCGTAGGCTTTGATCTCTATTTCAACCGGGAAAGTATTCTGCGGTTCACCCCAGCTGACCTTAACAATGCGGTCACGATCTTTCATACGCAGAACGTTCGGACAATCTTCGCGATGGATGGTTGCTCCACGTCCACGGGTAATGTAGCCAACGATCTCATCACCGGGCACAGGTTTACAACATCGGGCGAATGTCGTGAGAATATTGCGTAATCCCAGGACGGATACCGCATTTTCACCCATATCTTTTTGCTGTGTGGTCGGTTTGATCTCAAAGATGTGTTCTTCGTCAGCACTGCCTTCGGAAAGCGTATTGATGATATGCCCAAGCGATAGATCGCCGCAGCCGACCGCAACGTAGAGATCGTCAAGTGAGCGGTAATCGAAACTGCGGGCAAGTTTTTCAAGGTCAAATTGCTGCAACCCCAATCTGCGCAATTCACGTTCGAGGATGTCCTTGCCTTGCGCCAGGTTCTGTTCCCGGTTGAGGTGTTTGAACCAGGCTCGTATCTTTGACCGGGCACGCTGGGACTTTACCAATCCCAACGCGGGATTTAACCAGTCCCTGGACGGACCACCCTGTTTAGCAGCCAGAATTTCAACCTGGTCTCCTGTCTTGAGGGTGTAATCAAGCGGCACCAATTTCCCATTAACCTTGGCACCACGGCAACGGTTGCCAATTTCCGTGTGGACGGTGTAAGCGAAATCGATCGGCGTGGAACCCGCGGGCAGGTCAATGATGTCGCCGCGTGGCGTGAAGACATACACGCGATCCTGGAATACATCGGTGCGCATGCCTTCTACGAACTCATTGGCGTCTTCCACTTCCTGCTGCCAATCCATCAATTTCTTCAGCCAGTTGATCCTTTGCTCGTACTGCTCATTGCGAGGACCCTTCTCTTTATAACGCCAGTGTGCAGCGATGCCGTATTCTGCATTTTCGTCCATTTCAGTGGTACGGATCTGTACTTCCAGCGGCTTTCCGTCATCATAGAGCACAGCAGTGTGCAGCGATTGGTAAAAGTTGTCTTTTGGCGCGGCGATGTAATCATCAAATTCACTGGAGATCGGCCGCCAATGTGTATGGATAATCCCCAGTACTGCGTAGCAGGTGGGGACGTCCGGAACGATCAGCCTTATGCCGCGCAGGTCGCGAACCAGTTCAAATGGCTTGTCTTTTTCCACCATTTTGCGATAGATGGAATAGATGTGTTTGCTTCGTCCTGAGATCTCGGCTTTCATTCCGGCATCAGCGATCAGTTTTGACAATCGGTCGATGATCGCTTTCATCTGCCTTTCCCGTTCTCCGCGGGTTTCAGCGAGATTCTGAGCGATCTCTTTGTACTTCTCGGGGTTTGTGTAACGGAAGCCGAGGTCCTCAAGCTCCCATTTCAGTTGCCAGATTCCCAACCGGTTGGCCAGGGGTGCAAAGATATCAAGGGTTTCCTGGGCAATCCTGCGCCGTTTGACCTCCGGCATGAAACCCAGCGTGCGCATGTTGTGCAGCCGGTCAGCAAGTTTGATGAGAATGACCCGGATATCTTCACCCATCGCGAGGAAAGTCTTGCGCAGTGTCTCGTTAGCCAGTTCCCGCCGGCGGTCGCGTGCCATCGGAGAATCCAGCAGGTTCTGCTGCTCAACCTCGTCTTTGTCAGTTACGCCATTGAAGATCTCTGCATCATGTTGATCAGCCCTGGAAACGCGGGGCAGGTGAGTGAGCTTGGTAACGCCGTCCACGAGCCGGACAACTTCATCTCCGAATATGTGTTGAATGTCCTGCAGGGTTACATCGGTATCTTCAACCGTATCATGTAACAAGCCGGCGGCAACGACCACCGGCTGTACACGCATCTCAGCGAGAATGATGGCGACGGCTACACAATGGGTAATGTAAGCCTCGCCGGATGCCCGTTTTTGATGGGCATGCGCATTTTCAGCGTAGTTATAAGCCTGAATGATAAATTCACGGTCAACCCGTGAATAATTATCCGGAAGGATTTCCAGTAAGTTTTCGAGCAGCGGATTGAGATTCTCAGAACTTATCATAACTTTTCTAGTTTAAATAGCAAGTATAACATCACTATAGAGTAATAGGATGACACACGAAATTACCCCTTTACTTTGCGTGTAGGTAAAATGTCTCTTCCTGGTGTACTTTACTTGAGAAGTTCCTGACCTTCAAATTTTCGTGAGGGTGACAGGAATTTCAATATTTCCTCGTCGTTGGTACGCAGGTCCTGGTTGACAACCCTGGTCAACAATTCGCCCATGGCGGGTCCCAACATGAATCCCTGACCACACAACCCAACCCCCAACATTAGATTGGATATTTGCGGACTGAAACCGAAAATCGGAAAACCGTCCGGTGTCATGGGGTACAGACCACGCCACGTCCGCCTTACACGGATATTTTTCAATCTGGGCATGATATTGATCATGCGCGATGCCACCATCGGTAAAAAGCTGCTTGTCTCATTCACATCCGTTCCCCATATGTTCGGGGCGGGAGTGATGCAAAAGATGATCTGTCCGGTGAGGTGTTGATAAAAATAGTAGTTGGAGGAACCAGGTGCGGGACGAATGTCCACGATCATTGGGCCGAGGAAACGGGCAACCGGTTCTGTGATCGCGGCTTCGTGGCTATCAGGGCGGACGGGTAGTTCTATCCCTGCCATGCGGCCGATTTCTGCTGCACTTGCCCCGGCAGCATTCACGATAATATCGGCTGAGTAATCATCACAGCAGGTATTTACAGATACAATCCTGTCATTTTTTACATCGAAGCCGTTGACCGGTTCACAGAACCGAAACACTGCGCCTTCTTCGATGGCGTGAGTGTAGTAAGCATGGTTTGAAAGCAGCGGTGAAGCGCTCCCGTCTCCTGGAGAGAACGTGCCGCCAATCAACCCGTCCGGATTTAGATCCGGTACTATTTTCAATAGATCATCCCGGTTGTACCAATCATTTACCAGTCCATACGTTTTTTGGATCGCAAGTAGATCTTTGAGGATCTTCTCTTCACGTGCTGTGTAGGCTACAAAAGTGTAACCACACGGATCCCACTCGATATCGTCTCCGAATGTTTCCTTGAAAGTTGAAAAGATTTCAATGCTGCGCAGACACAGGTGAATTTTGGCCGGGTCTGAATGCGTGGCGCGGATTCCACCGATCGCGCGCTTATTCGATCCCTGACCGACGCTGGGAACTGATTCCAGTACCAGAACCTTTCGCCCTGATTTTGCCAGGTAATACGCCGCGGGTGTGCCCAATGAGCCGGCGCCAATGATGATCACATCGAAATGATTTTGACTGCTCATCGTGATTCATCCTCCGCGCTTTCACCAGCAAATGTGCCAAGCGGCACTTCAATAAAGATCGGTCTTTTTGATGGATCAATGACCTGATTGGGCGGAATGCCTTCCTCAATAAAGAGCCGGCGAATGAGTGTGGCGCAGGTTTTCGCCCCGCAGGCTCCCATGGCTGCCCTGGTTACGGTCTTGATCTCGTTGACATCATGGTAACCCTTACGGATCAGTTCGCGAATCTCACCGGCCGTAACATGTTCACAACGGCAGATGATGGTGTCATCGGTCATGTGGTCCACATATTGATACATGGGGTGGGTGATATTTTCCGCCTGGATCTTGATGCCCGCGATGCGCGGTGCGATCTCCCGGCTGGCTTCCACCTGCACCACCAGCGTCCGGTCGTTGGCTTTCACCGCGTGGATGTGCAGTACTTCCGCTTCACCCAGTTCGTGGCCTTCTGTGTCCAGAATTGTCACCCGGTCAGCCAGGTTTAATGTCTCACGTGAAAACTCGTACGGAATAGAAACGATTGGTTTGTCCGGGTTTGCGCGATAATCCACCAGCGTGATGGCGAGCCCCGGGCAGCCGGCCACACATTTTTCGCAGGCTTTACAGCAATAGTTGTTGCCGACAAAGGATGGCGTGGATCGGATATCTTTCTCATCCACCACGATCAGCCCTTGCGGACAAAGCGCTGCGCACGGATCGCAGGGAATCTCCTGGTTGCAATGCAGCACCGGGATCACACCCGCCTGGATTTCCGGAAGTTCCTCTACTTTCAGCGAACCCGGTTTTGATTTCAGGATCTCGCCCGTCTGGTACCAGGAGG
>CAYWVP010000155.1:1429-4382 GCA_964461605.1 uncultured Anaerolinea sp. | reverse complement strand
GGAGAGCTAACCTTTGACCACGCCCAACCTCCATCTCCTGCGAGGGGATGACCAATTCAGCATCAAATTACAGCTTCTGAAGCTGCAGGAAAGCCTGGGGCACGACTTTGACCCCGCCATGAATCTTTCCCGTCTCGATGGACGCACCGCATCGGTCGAGGACATCCGCACCGCGGTCTCCGCCCTGCCGTTTTTCGGCAGCAGTCGCCTGGTCATCATCGACTTCGGTACAGGAAAACTGGACAAAGCCCGCCAGGATGCTTATTTAGCCATGCTGGCATCCGTGCCGCCAACAAACCACCTGGTACTGATCATCGAAGATCATCAGAAGTGGCACCACGACCAGGGTGGGTGGGCACAAGTTTGGGAAACTCTCAACGCCGCGCACTGGCTGGTAAAGTGGTTTTCCAGCAATCCACAGGCCGAGATCATCGACGTCGGCCTGCCGGATGCGCGCAATATGCACATCTGGATTGCGGAGGAAGCCAAACGCCTGGGCGGCAGGATTGATGCTGCGGCAGCTAACGAGTTGAGCCTGCACACCGGCAACGACACCGGTATCGCCAGCCAGGAAATCGCCAAACTGCTGATGTATGTGGATTTCAAACGCACCGTGACCCATGAGGATGTGCTCGAACTGGTTTCCGCCGAGGGATCAACGGACGTTTTCGACATGCTGGACCGCCTGATGGTTGGGCGCACAAAGGATGCCCAGTTAATGATGCGCACCCTGCTGGATGATGCACAACCAGAGATCCTCCTGGGGGCGGTCATTCATCGCTTCAGGCAGTTGTTACTGGTCAGTGAAACGCTGGATAATAACGAGAATCCGGCTGATTCCGCCCGCAAATTAGGTATTCTGCCCAGGAAGATGAACGACTACACCGCAGCAACCCGGCGCTACGGTCCGGGCAAACTGGAGCATCTTTATCACCGGCTGCTGGAGATCGATCTGCAGTCAAAGACCTCGCAGGTGGATCTCGCCACCAACCTTGAGCTCTTTTTGCTTGAAGCGGGTAATTAATTCTAGAAAATATTCAATAAAGAGGTTAACCATGGCTCACCTGTTTGAACCGTTGAAGATCAAGGAGATCACGTTGCGCAACCGCGTTGGCGTTTCACCCATGTGCCAGTACAGCTACCGCGATGGATTCTCCAACGATTGGCAGGTGATACACCTGGGAGCGCGCGCGGCAGGCGGAGCCGGCCTGGTCATTGCCGAAGCCACCGCAGTGGAACCGCGCGGGCGCATCACTCCATGGGACGTGGGCATCTGGTCTGACGACCATATCGCGCCATTGCAGCGTGTGACCCGTGTCATCAAGGATAACGGCGCAGTACCGGGCATCCAGATCGCCCATGCCGGCCGCAAAGCCTGCACCGGGCAGCCCTGGACCGGCGGAAAACCTGTCCAGCCGGGTGACCCGGACTGGTGGCAGGTGGTGGGCGCCAGTCCGCTACCTTTTTCTGTTGAGCACCAGGTGCCGGTGGAACTCATGGCGGAAGGTATCAGCGAGATCCGCGACTGTTTCGTTCAGGCGGCACGGCGCAGTCTTGCCGCAGGTTTCGAGTGGCTCGAGATCCATGGTGCACATGGCTACCTGCTGCAGTCATTCTGCTCACCAAAATCAAACGTGCGCACTGACCAGTACGGCGGCTCATTCGAGAACCGTGTGCGCTACTTGCTGGAGGTGGTGCGGGGGGTTCGCGGCGTCTGGCCGGAAAGCCTGCCGTTGACCGTGCGCATCTCGGGCTTTGAGTGGGTGGAGGACGGTTGGTCGCTGCAGGAATCGGTAGCGCTTGGCAGGCTGCTCAAGGCGGAGGGCGTAGACCTGGTGGACTGCTCTTCAGGCGGCAACCTTGCAAAAGCACCTGTGCCGGTTGAACCCGGTTACCAGGTGTTCATCGCCGAAGCGGTGCGCAAGGGCGCTGGCATCCCCACCGCGGCGGTCGGGTTGATCACGCAGGCGAGGATGGCAGATGATATTATCCGAGGCGAATTGGCAGACGTGGTGTTATTGGGTCGCGAGATGCTGCGGTCTCCTTACTGGCCAATCTACGCGGCTAAGGAACTTGGGCAACCTCTTCCGATTCCAAAACAATATCACAGAGCATTTTAATTATTTCCGGAAATAGCTAGAAAAACTGGAACGTTATTCCGGCTTTTTTGACTCTTCTTCAGCAGGTTTGATGATGAGGAAAGCGATCGCTCCGATAAACGGGACGGCTGCGATGGTCAATGCCCAAATTGCCTTAGCCGTGGGCTGCAGCGATCTTGCCTTGAGGCGATACAAGCCGATAAACACAAGAATGAGCCACGCCAAAGGAATGATGATATATAGAACAGACACTGCCAGATAACCAAATCCTAATCCGATGTTGGTCATTTGCAAAAGCCTCCTTAGTAATTCAGGATCTGCTCCCGAATTTCACCCCATTTGAGCGCGTCAGCTATACCCTGCTCAATGGACATTTCGGCTTTCCAGTGCAGCAGGCGGTAGGCTTTATCGGCGTTGGTGTAGGAGCCAGCCACATCTCCAGGGCGGGGACCGCTCTCGCGCTTATTGATGGTCTGCCCGTACACTTTCTCAAATGCGGTGACCAGTTCGCGCACGGTCACGCCGCGCCCGGTACCCAGGTTGATGACCAGGTAGTTCTCCCTTGTGTTTCCGGCGCGCTCGAAGACCTTGTCAAAATCGGTGACCGCGTTGACGTGTGCGCGTGCCAGGTCCCACACGTGAATGTAATCACGGATGCCTGTGCCATCACGCGTGGGGTAGTGTGTGCCGGTGATCAGGAACTCAGGCAGGCGCCCCTGGGCAGTGTCCACAAGTTTGCCGAGCACGTGCGTGGGATACTGCACATGAATACCGCTGCGCATCTTTGGATCGGCACCAATGGGATTGAAGTAACGCAGCGCGATGCCTTTCATTTTGTAGGCCGCGCAGTAATC
>CAYWVP010000155.1:0-1329 GCA_964461605.1 uncultured Anaerolinea sp. | reverse complement strand
CGCGTGCCGAACAGGTCAAGTATACCCAATGTCAGTGCTTTTGGGCTGGATCGGAATCAGAGGTTCACGCATACAGATATATGACTTGTCATATATCTGTATGTTCTATGATATACTGCGTTCATCACACAAAACCCGAGAAGGAGATACTTAGATGGTAGAAAAGAGAGAGAGCAAGGTTTCACGCCGCGATTTTCTGCGCAATACCGCAATCGCGGGCGCGGGAGTTGCCGCCTTTGCAGCAGGCTGCGCCCCCAAGACAGTCTCTGAACAGTCCGCAGGGAAGACCCCTGAATGGAGCAAAGAGGCTGACATTGTCGTCGTCGGCGCAGGCACCTCTGTGGTTGGTGCGCTGGTTGCCGCAAAAGAAGGCGCGAAGGTCATCATTGTTGAAAAATCTCCTGCTTTTGGCGGCACGACTGCCGCTTCCGGCGGCGGATTCTGGGTGCCCAACAACTACGCCATGAAAGCCAAAGGTATTGAGGATTCCCGGGAGAACGCGATCAAATACTTGCAGCGCGTCACCGAGGGACAGTCTACGGATGAACTGATCGAAGCCTTTGTGGATGGCTCGGTAAAGATGGTGGAATACCTGCGCGACCAGTTCGGTTGGACCTTTGATGTGAACACCAACCGCAACTTCCAGGACTACTATACCGGTGAGGGGTCTGTGCCGTTCGGGCGGACCATGTACATGTTCATCGATGACCAACTCGGGTACGGTTACGGCACCTACCAGGCGTTCCGCGCCGCGGCTGATGAACTGGGGATCGAGATCCTCTTCGACACCGCCGGCAAAGAGCTGATCACAAACGACGCCGGTGAGGTCATCGGTCTGCTGGCCAGCAGCGCTGGTAGTGATATCGCCATTAAAGCCAACAAGGGTGTCATCCTGGGCACCGGCGGCTTTGATCACGACCGCACCTGGACCAAGCACTTCCTGCGCGGTCCCATCTACTTCTCCAACGCGGTGATCACCAACACCGGCGATGGACAGAAGATGGGTATGAAGCTCGGCGCTTCCCTGCGCAACATGAACGAGAGCTGGGGTCTGCCCGGTTTCGTGCTGGACGCTGAGAAGCTGCAGGGTGAGGCCGACTGGCAGATGTACCGCGGAAAACCCAACGCCGTCGTGGTCAACAAGTACGGCGAGCGCATCGGCAACGAAGCCTGCCCCTACGAACAGTTCCAACGCTCCTTCTGGTACTACGATTCGGGCTTGATGGAATACCGCAACACCCCGTCCTTCTGGATCGCGGATGCGACCTATGCCCAGTATTACCCGATGCCCGGCTCCAACTACCAGGTGGGAGTTGTGCCCGAATGGAT
>CAYWVP010000154.1:0-4425 GCA_964461605.1 uncultured Anaerolinea sp. | reverse complement strand
GCAGGATCATCCGTGCCGGGTTTTGTTGCGTGGAAAGACTGGATATCCTGCTCGTTGAGGGGTTTGATCACGTCAGCCAATACTTTGGGCTCGGTGGCTTCGGCATCCACCTGTCCATCTACAATGATCACGGTTTCCATGCGAACGAGAGCGCCGAATTTCTCCCAAACCTTGGGGAAGATGACCAGTTCGATAGCACCCTGCAAATCCTCAATGGTGGCGAAGGCCATCATCTTGTTGGTCTTCTTGGTCATGGTGGTGCGAATATGTGTGACCAGACCGGCAACCGTGATCCTCTGTTTTTGCGCGGCTTCTGCAAGGTCCTTCGAAAAATGCGTCACCCGTTCACGAATGACCGGCAGGTAGGGAGAAATGGGATGATCGGACACGTATAACCCGATCAGTTCTTTTTCCCATTCCAGTTGCAGGCGGTGGTCGAGACCCGAATCAGCGGGCAGGCGGATATCCTCCTCCACCCCGGCCACGCTGCCAAAAATACTTAACTGGCCGCACTCAGAGGCGCGGAAATGGCTGTTGCTGATGGAGAGCATGGTATCCACAACTTCCAGGATCGACCGGCGCGGGCCGAAACCATCCAGCGCACCCACCTTGATCAGGCATTCCAGGCTGCGCTTGCCCACCTTGTGCAGATCCACCCGGCGCAGGAAGTCATTGAGATCGTGGAATTTGCCGGTTTTGCGGGCTTCCAGGATGAGATTCACGGGAGCTTCTCCGACGTTTTTGACCGCACCAAGGCCAAAGCGGATGGCAGATCTTCCATCGGGAAAATCCTCGATCGAGAAATCCCACATACTGTTATTTACATCCGGCGGCAATACGTCGATACCCATGGAGCGCGCATCCGCCACGTAGAAAGCCACCTTGGCGGTTTCGCTCTTGGTCACCGAGAGCAGGGCGGTCATGTATTCGACGGTGTAATGGTGTTTCAGATAGGCGGTCTGCACCGCGATCATGCCGTAATCGGCGGCGTGGCTCTTGTTGAAACCATAACGGGCGAAGGATTCCCAATCCTCGAAGATCTTGCGGGCTTGCGGTTCATCGATGCCGTTCTTTACCGCACCGGCGACAAATTTGCCCTTGTGCTTTTCAATGGATTCCTTGATCTTTTTGGAGATGGCTTTGCGCAGGTCATCTGCTTCAGCCGGGGTATAGCCGGCCATTTCCATCACCGCCATCATCAGTTGTTCCTGGTAAACGGCCAGACCGTAGGTCTCCTTGAACACCTTCTCCAGGGTGGGGTGTGCGTAACTGACCGGTTCCTCGTCGTGCATGCGCCGGATGTACTGCGGGATGAACTCCATTGGACCCGGGCGGAACAGCGCGACCATGGCGATGATGTTGGAGAGGTCGCGCGGTTTCATCTGCTGGATGTAGCGCGTCATGCCGGTGCCTTCCAGTTGGAACAGACCGGCTGTGTGCCCATGGCTGATGAACTCGAATGTACCAGGATCATCCAGAGGGATGTTGTGCAGGTTTAGTTCGATCGTATGCCGTTGGCTGATCAGATCACAAGCTGTGTGCATCACCGTCAGCGTGGAGAGACCAAGGAAGTCCACTTTGAGCAGGCCAAGCTTGGTGATGTTGCTCATCTCAAACTGGGTGACCGACTTGATGGGTGAATCTTCTGAGTTGCTGGTGGGCCTATGCAGCGGGAGGTATTCCAGCAGCGGTACATCGGTGATCACCACACCGGCGGCGTGTGTGCCGGCGTTGCGCGCGACCCCCTCCATGTGGTTGGCGGTATCGATCAGTTCCTTAATGTATCCGCCTTCGTCATAGACGACTTTAAATTCAGGGGATTTCTCAAGCGCGTTGGCGATGGTGACCTGTTCATCGGGAATCATCGCCGGGACTGATTTGGAAATGCGGTCCACCTCGGAGAGGGGAATATCCATTACCCGACCGACATCACGGATGGCAGCGCGCGCGCCAAGGGTACCGAAGGTAATGATCTGTGCCACCTTATCGCTGCCGTAGCGTTCAGCGCAGTATTGCAGCATTTCCGGGCGCCTGTCATCCTGGAAATCGAGATCAATATCCGGCATTTCGATGCGCGCGGGGTTGAGGAAACGTTCAAAAAGCAGTTTATGGCTGAGCGGTTCGATCAGGGTGATATTGAGTGAGTATGCCACGATCGAACCGGCACCTGAGCCGCGTGTGTTGTACCATATGCAGCGGTCAGCTGCATATCGGCATAGATCCCAAACGATCAGGAAGTAGGCGTCGAAGCCCATGTCGTGGATGATCTTCAGCTCATAATCAAGGCGCTGCCTGACCTCGGGGTCATTGGCGCGGCTGCCATATTTCCGGGTGATGCCTTCTTCGCACAATTTGCGCAGGTAGGTTTCAGTGGTGTAACCCTCCGGCACCTCGAAGAGCGGCAGGTGATAGCCTTTCTTAATGAGGTCCACGTTGCAGCGCTCGGCGATTTCCAGGGTGTTGCTGAGAGCCAGGGGGTGATCGGGAAAGAGGTTGGCCATCTCCTGGGGGCTTCGCATGTAGAAGGTATTGGAGCCCATTTTCATGCGGTTGGGGTCAGAAAGCAGGGAGCCGGTCTGGATGGCGAGCATGATATCCTGCAGGCGGGCGTCCTCCTGGTTGATGTAGTGCGCGTCGTTGGTGGCAACGTACCTGAGGTTGTAGCGCTTGCTCAGTTCAAGCAGGGTGCGGTTGAGATCCGGCAGCTCACGGATGGGGTGGTTCTGCAGCTCGATGAAAAAGTTATCCGCGCCGAAGGTCTCGATATACCATTCGAGAACACGCTGCCCGGCTTCAACGCCCTTGTTGAGGATGGTGCGAGGAACCTCACCGGACATGCAGGAAGTGGTGGCAATGATCCCCTCGCTGTGGGCGCGCAGGAAATCATGGTCAACGCGCGGGTAATAATAAAATCCCTCCAGTTGCGCGGCGCTGGCGACCTTGAGCAGGTTCTTATAACCGGTCATGTTTTCAGCCAGCAGCACCAGGTGGTAGGAGTGTTTGTCTTTCTGGGGGTCGCGGTCGTTCATCCCGCGGGCGGCCACGTAGGTTTCAACCCCGATGATGGGTTTGATACCGGCGTCGATCGCTGCCTTGAAGAAATCGATCACGCCAAACATGGTGCCGTGATCGGTGATGGCCACCGAGTTCATGCCCAGTTCCTTCACGCGCTTGATCAGCTTCTTGATATTGCTGAAGCCGTCGAGCAGAGAATATTCAGTGTGCACGTGCAGGTGGGCAAAAGACATTTACCGTTAACGCTCCCTCATTAATTGTCAAAAATTATTATAGCATGCAGAATATGCCGGTTTCTTAAGATTGGCTTTCCCCCCTTCTATTTTAAGAAAAAACACGTGGGTAAACCTGTAACGATTGGAAACAGGCGTCAAATCCCCCGGGTTTATTAAGATAACCACCAACCTTAAAAAGGAGGTGTGTGGTTAGAGATAAGCCGGGTTGTCAGCCGGTTTCACGCCAAGATCATGGAGGGTGACGGCTATGGAAGCAAAATCCTTGAAGGTGAGGTCGGTCATGGTGAGCGCGCGGCTCTTTTTGAACCTGTCAAACAACTCCAGGTAACTGGCCTGGATGCAGGCTTCCCAGTTCAGCGCGAGGACGCGCGCGGCAGCCTGGATGGAAGCGCTGTCCGCGCCTTCGATCTCGGAGAAATTCCCGTAGGGCAATTCGTCCAGGGTAATCTCCAGATCATTGTAGCGGTAAGCGGTGCGGAATTTTTCATAGATCACGGTCTGCATGTAACCCAGGCCGGTGAGGATGGCTCGCGCATTTTCGATGTCGCTGACCTCCACCTCGTATTCCGCGCGCACGCGCACACCATCCTCCAGGCTGGTAGGGCCTTTGAAGGTGAGGATGCATTTTTGATCCTGGCGCAGACGCAGCGCGCGACCGGTTTTGGAGAGCGCCAGGTCTGGCGTGTCAAAGCGGTAGTTGATTTCCCGCGTGCGCGCCTGTACCTGTACTGCCCCAAGCGCGATCAACCTCTCTTTGAGGGCAGCGAGGTTGTTTATGTAAAATTTCACTTCCTTTTCAACGGATTCATGGTTCATCGGGGGTTTCCTCCTCAGTACGGACGGTCATGGCGGTTTGACCGCGCATGAAGGGTTCCAATAACCACGCGCAGATCCACACGAATCCCAGCAATAATATGGAAAGTACCAGCGGGAAAATATGTGAACCAAAGGGCTGCGGATTGCGGGTGAGGATCAGGCGGTCCAGCCAGAACCAGGCAAGGATCAACACTGCCAGCACCTGGCTGAAACGGGGAGAAAAGGAGAGGCGCGCCCACAAACCGGCGGAGGCCGCCAGGCTGGCCAAAGCGATGAAAGCGTTTTTGAACACCACATATACCGGATGGGGGTTGTAGCCGGATGACAGGATCCAGTTCCATGACTGCAGCAGTTGTAC
>CAYWVP010000153.1:1601-4437 GCA_964461605.1 uncultured Anaerolinea sp. | reverse complement strand
CGCATGATGCGCCAGCGCCCTGCTCCAGCCAGTTCACCAGCCTCTTCCAGTGAAGAGTCGATGGATAACAGTGCGGCAGATATGAACAGGAAGAAGAAAGTGTAGTAATGCAGCCCGCTGCTGACAATGATTGGAATCGGCCCGTACGCCAGCCAATCCGGCGTAGGCGCGCCGGTAATAAATTCCAGCAACCCCATGGTACCGCCTGACTTCTGGTTCTTGAACAAGACCAGCCATGCCATGGCGATCGTCCAGGAGGGCATGATGTAGGGTACCTGCGCCAGCATGTGGATGGTTTCACGTCCGGGGATGTCGGTACGGCACACCAGCCAGGCCATCAGACCGCCGATCGCCAAAGCCAGTAAAGTCGCACCAAGGGCAACCGTGACGCTATGCACCAACGGTTGATAGGTCATTAACTTGCCGATCTTACCGGTGAGCATCCGCACCCAGTGATACCAGGTAAGATCACCTATATTTGCATCCTTAAGCGCTCTGAGGTCAATATCAGAAACGGTGATCGTGGTCACGAGCATACGGTAAAGCGGGATGATGACCAGGTAGAACATCACCGCGATCATGATGATGGACAGGATAATGTGCGGAGTGGTTAACCAGCGGAAGACGCGTCGCGAACGCGCTAGCCACTTCTCCCTGTTGTCTTTTGGAGCAATTGTCGTTACAGTCATTAGATTACACCTCTCGAATATTTCCTTTCTTCGTTAATGTAAAGAATCTGATGGTGTATTTCAATGCACCTGCAAACTATTAATACTGATCATCTGCCCGGTTGTATTCCTGGAGCTGGTCACGCAACGAGTCCAACCGGTCGAGCATCAACATGATATTCTCCTGCTCCTTACTGGCTACCGATAGTAATAACGCATTAATCACCGTCATGGGTACAACAAGGGAATGAAACTCACCCACCGGTCCGCGTCGCGCGCTGAGGATCACATCCGCCTTATCCCCCAGGATGGTTTCCAGCGTATCGGTCAACATGATGATGGTGCTGCCCACCTGGCGGCTGTATTCCAGCATCAACCGCAGCGACGGGTTCTGGTCAAAAAAGCAGATCACAAAGACCAGATCGGTTGGTTTCATTACCAGCAGAGAGTCAATGAGCTCACGCCCCGAGTACTTTAGCGGAACCACTTCCTTGCCAAAACGCTGCAACCGGATCTCCATCAGGTCCACCAGGGAGATCGAAGGACCCAGTCCATACACAAATATCTTTTCATGGCTGCGGATCAATTCAACGGCTTTGTCCATCGCGGTGCGGTCGATCGATTCCATCGCCTGGGTGAGGTAATCGATCTCTGTGGCAGTAAGACGCTCAAAGATGCCGCCGTTCTGCTGCATCTCATCCAGCCTGCCGCGCAACCGGGTGGAGTGGGTCACACGCTGGCGGAAATTCTCCTGCAATACCGCGCGCATGGCCGGGTAACTGCAAAACCCCAACGAACGTGCGAAGCGCACCAGCGTGGCTTCACTGAGTTCCAGCCTACGGGCAATTTCGCCTGCCGATAGGAATGCGCTCTCCTCCTGGTTCTTACGCAGGAAGTTGGCAATGATTTTTTCGCTCTTGGTGAGCGAGTTGTATTGGTCGCTGATCAATTGAGCAATATCGCTCCCCTGATGATCTATTTCACTCATTTTCAGCATCCTTTCCCTTTCATTCCTGTACTCCTTACGCGCCGTATTTGGAGATGCGTCCGGCGTTGGCCAATAACAGGGGCATGAAATCTTTCGCCGGCATGATCCCCAGGCTGCCCCGTGCGCAAGCCCGCTCACCAAACTCGGCGATGTTGTCTTCACGTACATATTTTCCATAGAGCAGCGCTGGTACGGGATGCCAGCTGTGCGACTTAAGGATCGCCGGCGATGAATGATCTCCCGTGATCAGGATCACATCCGGTTTCAATGCGAGGATGCGGGGGATCAGGGTATCCACATGCTCGATCACCTGCACCTTGCGGTAAAAATCGCCGTCTTCTCCGTGTGTATCCGTCTGTTTGATGTGCATGTAGAAAAAGTCGAATTGGTCCCAGTATTGCTCCAGGGTGGTGAATTCGTCCTCAATTTTCAAGCCTTCCACCGGCAGCACCTGCATTCCCACCAGCCTGGAAACACCCTTGTACATGCCATTGACCGCGATCGAAGCGGCGCGCAGCTTGAACAGGTCGCCGTATTGCGGCAGCACCGGCAGGCGGTCAAAACCGCGCAGGAGGATCATGTTCGCCTGTTCCTCCTCCGCCAGCAGTTCCTTTGCCTTTGCTATGTAGCGATTCACCAGGTCGGCGGTTTTTTCTGAGGGTTTGTCCAGCGCGACAGCAACTTTTGGTGCAATGCCGTCCTTGAGCGGATCAGTGTCCTGCAGCGCAGCCCCAAGGTCTTTGCCGCGCATCACAAACGCGAATCGGTGTTCTTTTACCGGTTCAATGTGGATCTGTACCCCATCGATCTGGATGGTGTTCAACATCCGCGCCAGCTTGATTGCCTCCGGGGTCGATAACCTGCCTGCGCGGCGGTCCACCAGAATTCCATTCTCATCCACCTTGCAGAAATTGCCGCGGGCGGCGATGTCGTCGGGTC
Organism: uncultured Anaerolinea sp.; assembly: GCA_964461605.1. Lineage (GTDB taxonomy): Bacteria > Chloroflexota > Anaerolineae > Anaerolineales > Anaerolineaceae > UBA6107. The sequence goes on along the minus strand of CAYWVP010000153.1, from coordinate 1,842 downwards.
CAAGGTCAATGTCCACGCCCAGCGTTTCGAGCGCGCCGCGGCCGATCTCGTGCTCGATGGGATCAAAACCAAAAATGGCAAGGTGACCGGGTCCGCTGCCCACCGCGATGCCGGGGCCGGCCGGGCTGGAGAACCCCAGCGCGGATCTCGCAGCCAAAGCGTCGAGGTTGGGAGTGTGAGCGGCTTCGAGTTCGGTCTTACCGCCCGGTTCAATGGGTAAACCGCCCAAGCCATCCATGAT
>CAYWVP010000153.1:0-1501 GCA_964461605.1 uncultured Anaerolinea sp. | reverse complement strand
CTGCCCGGCGCGGTGCTGCGGCCGTCGAAGATCATATGCAGATAAACCTGCTCCAGACCCGCTGCTTTGGCCATCTTCAAAACAGCCAACGGGTAATCGATCGAACCGTGCGAGCTCTTTTCTGTCAGCAAACCGATCAGGTGCAGAGACGAGCCGCGTGATTTGACGCCTCGGATCTCACGACAAATAACTTCATTGGTATAGAAGCTGCCGTCTTTCATCGCCTGTTCCAGCCGCACATCATCCTGCAAAATAACCCGGCCTGCGCCGATATTGATGTGTCCGGCTTCAGAGTTGCCCGCTTTGCCGGGTTTTAAACCCACCGCTTCTCCTGATGCAGCCAGTTGCGCGTGGGGATAATCACGCAATAATTGGTCCCAGACGGGTGTCTTACCAATGGCGATCGGATCCTGCTCGGGGTTGTCGCTGATGCCCCAGCCATCCAGGATGACCAGGAGGACCTTGCGGGAATTTCCAAACGCATGTCCACTTGCCAGGCTTTCACCTGTCATTGGTTCCGGTTTGGGTAGCCCCATGATCTGCAAAATGGTTGGCGCGATATCTGCCAGTTTTCCTGGCGCGGGTTCGATCGGTAGATCGCTCCGAGGGTCGATAACAAACAGGGGGACAGGGTTGGTCGTGTGCGAAACGTGCGCGCCGCCTTCTTCTGTGAGCGTTTCTTCAATATTGCCGTGGTCCGCGGTGATCAGAATGACATATCCTGCTGATCGCGCCTCCCTGATCACCTCCCCAAGGTGCTGATCCACAAATTCCACACACTGGATCTTGGCATCCACATTGGAGGTGTGCCCGATCACATCTCCGTTGGCAAAATTGGTGATGACGAGGTCAGTTCCCTTTTGCAGTTGTTCGATGACCTTCCCGCTAACTTCTGCGAGGCTCAATTCCGGGAATTTGTCAAAAGGCACACCTTTCAATGATGGGACACGGATATCCTCTTCACCGGGGAAGGGCTGGCCGTTGCCGCCATTAAGGAAAAATGTCACATGGGCGAACTTTTCAGATTCCGAAATGTGCGCCTGGCGCAAGCCCGCCCGGCTGACCACCTCGGCCAATGTCCCTTTTACCCGTGAAGGGGCAAAAGCGACAGGAAGATCTTTGAATTTGTCATGATAGAGGGTCAGGATAACAAAAGGTAGATTCGTAAATGGTTCGCGTGGAAATTGATCAAGATGCGGGTCGGTAAAGGCTTCGGTCAACTGGATCTCGCGCTCACCACGCCGGCAGCAGAAGATGACCGCGTCACCATCCTTAATGCGTCCAGCTGGTGTGCCATCTGCCTGCTCAAGTACGATGGGATCGAGCGAGTAATCTGTCTGTCCTTCTGCGTACAGCTCTCTTACCGCTTCTGCAAGGGGCCTGGCGCCGTGCAGGGTTTTCGATAAACTGGTGGGGGTACGCAGGAATTCGCTCATGATTATCCTTGATGCCCATTCCGTCCCGGAAAATGCTCCAGCAACTCGCCCAGGTTATGGATCAC
>CAYWVP010000152.1:0-4465 GCA_964461605.1 uncultured Anaerolinea sp. | reverse complement strand
ACGGGGTGGGGCCGGCATCCGTACCGCCGCCAGCGGGGGGCTGGTCAACGATGGATACATGCTGGCGTGAACGAACTTCAATTTTGTAACCTTCTATCAATGTTGCATCAACGCTAACGATCTTGTTTGGCATCATTTCCTCATCTATGTTTAATGTTATTCATAGTATTATAGTACAAACTTAGAGTATCAGTAGTATTATTACCAAAGAAATGTAATTATTGTGATTTCTATCATGTCTTATAACAACGCAGGAGAAGATTGATTTACCATGGATCAGTTGGAAATCAAATCGGAATCACCAGATCCTCCAGAACGCATCATCTCCCTTGTCCCATCATTGACTGAATTGCTGTATGACCTGGGCATGAAAAAAGAGGTCGTTGGGATAACCAGGTATTGCCCCCTGCCTGAAGATAAACGCTGGAGACCATCCGTCATAGGTGGGACCAAAGATTTTAATTTTAACCAGATTGATGCGCTATCACCTGACCTGATCATCGGTAGCCGCGAGGAAAATTATCAGGAAGGAGTCATCCGGCTACGAGAGAAGTACCCGGTGTGGCTCTGTGACATTCTGACGCTGGAGGACGCGCTAAAAACGATCAATGAAATCGGGAACATTATCGCTCGTAACGAAAACGCGGAAAGACTGGTCCAGGAGATCGCCAGTGAATTTTCAAAACTGCCCGCTTATCCCCCATTGAAGGTTACTTACCTGATCTGGCAAAATCCGTACATGGTCGCCGGCGGTGGAACTTTCATCAACGACATTCTAAAACGCAGCGGGTTTGTTAATATTTTCCAGGAGCTACCCAGGTACCCGGTGATCGCCATGACTGATCTTTCCACGGCTGATGCCATACTCCTCTCTTCAGAACCTTATCCATTTACAGAAAATGAAGTGTTGTTGATGAAAAATATCAACAATCGAAGCAAAGTCATGCTGGTTGATGGAGAAATGTTCTCCTGGTATGGCAGTCATCTCAGTTACACCCCGGCATATCTCCGGCAGTTGCGCGACAACCTACAACAAATGGCTTAGCAATAATTCTTCTGCTTCAACAATCGACTATTGACATAAATAGAATAGCGCGCTATTCTGTTTATACACTTAGTTAATGGAGGTTTTGCATATGCCGCGTCATCGTAGAGGATGGGCAATGAATCATGAAACCCCGGAAGAGGAGCGACTTACACCCCTCACCGGTGCATTGATCGAACCAGCCCTCCTGGTCTTGCTGAAAGAGAAACCGCAACACGGGTACACCCTGGTCGACAGCCTGACCACATTGGGTTTAAGCACGCCCCATCCAAGCGTTGTTTATCGGGTTTTGCGTGACATGGAAAATCTACAGTGGATCAACTCACAATGGGACGCGGATGCGTCACAGGGACCTCCACGCAGAATTTACGCTTTGACAACGTATGGCGAAGCAGCATTGCAGAAGTGGCATTACGAAATGGAGAAAGCCGTTGAACTGATCAACGAGCTGAAGCGCAGGATCAAATAGAAAGGAGCATGTATGCCAGCAAGAGATGGAACAGGACCGATGGGCAGAGGGTCGAAAACCGGCCGGGGAATGGACAATTGTGCCCCAACAAGTGATTCCCGTATTCAGAATCCAGTTACAGGTACTGATCGACCCTATGGAACGGGATGCGGTCTGTGGGATTCAACTTTTGGGCGGCTTTTCGGTCGCCGACGCGGCAGAGGCCGCAATTTCAGACAATAATTAACAGAAAAGGAGAAAATTATGCCTGGTATGGATAAAACTGGTCCCCTGGGTACTGGACCAATTGGAAGAGGGCTTGGACCGTGCGGTGGAGGCAGAGCTGGCTGGCCCATGGGGCGCGGTTTTGGACGCGGGTTTGGCGCAGGTAGAGGTTTCTTGCCGAATACCTTCACGTCCGAAGAAGAAAAAACACTGCTTGAAAACGAGAAAAATTTCCTGGAATCGCAACTTGAGGCTTTGAAGAAGCGCCTTCAAGAATTGGAGTAACCGGAACAACGAGCCTGAGGTTCTATCAGATTTCTGTATGATGAGCGGGTCAATTTATCAAGAATGATAGATTGACCCGTAATTTGTTCAGATAGCGATATTTTTTAGGGTACAATGGTTGCGAGGACCTCCCTGGCGACACTGCTCAATCGGATGCCCAACAGACAACATTAGAAACCAACCCCCTTAGTTTAGTCCTCAATTTCATTAACTAAAAGCATCTGGTTGATAACAACCAAGTCTATTCATGTTGCCTGGGGCCGGGAAAGGGAGGTTGCGTTGCAGAGGAGTTAACTCATGACAGCAATTGCAGGTGTTCAATGCGCGACTGCACAAAATCAGGTAAAGGAAATGCTTGAGAAAATGATCCATCGGGGGCGAGATTGGCGATACATAATTGAAAAGAACGGAGCCATCCTGGGTGCCGCGGGGAATAGCACGCAAAAGAAACCGGCTCTGATCCTATCGAGTGAATTGATAGCTCAGGAGCAGGTAAGCAAAAACCATTTCGCAAAGGCGAAGACACAACAAAACGGGATCGAGCTCAGTCGTGACCCGCTTGGCATTTCTCCGCTCTACTATGGAAAAAACCGTGAAGGCGCTCTTTGCTTCGCTTCAGAAGTGAAGGGATTGCTGGCTGTTACCCGGGACATTCACGAATTACCCCCCGGTCATTCACTTACAGGAATGAGGTTAAAACCAAATAAAAAGCCAGCATACAGCAAACCGCTGCGCACAAAGGCTGAAAACATCGCAAAACAACTAAGATCCAGGATCGAAGCATCCATAGCTGACCGGATTGGTGATGGTAATGTTGGCGCATGGTTATCAGGAGGGATAGATTCCACCGCGATTGCTGCCATCGCTCGACCACACGTGAAAGATTTCCACACGTTCACCGCAGGTCTGAACGGCTCACAAGATATACATTACGCGCACATCGCCGCAAAACACATCGGCTCCATCCACCACACCCGGCTTGTCACAACCGGAGAAATTATTGAATCCATACCGCAGGTCATCTATCATCTTGAAAGCTTTGATGCATTGTTGATCCGCTCCAGTCTGCTGAATTTCCTGGTTGCAGAAATGGCCGCTGATTACGTTCCGGCAGTATTTTCAGGTGAGGGAGCGGATGAATTATTCGCTGGATATTCTTACCTGCATCGGATTCCGGAGAACGAACTGCAGGGTGAATTAAATGATATATTAATGCGCCTGCACAACACTGCTTTGCAGAGAGTTGACCGGTCAGCAGCTGCGCATGGACTGGTTGCTTATCTCGGATTATTGGATCAGGGTATCGTTGACCTGGCACTGCGAATCCCTGCGGAATACAAGATCAGGGACGGTGTTGAAAAATGGATCCTGCGCAAGGCAGTTGAAGACCTCCTGCCGGAGGATCTGTTGATGCGAAAGAAAGCAAAATTCTGGCAAGGCGGGGGGGTTCAGGAGGTAATTGCAGAATATGCGGAAAAAATGATCTCCGATGGGGATTTCAAGCGCGAAAGAAACTTGAAATGCGGAGAAAACTTGAATTCAAAGGAAGAGTTGATGTATTACAGATTCTTCCGTGAACATTTTGGTGAATTTGACGATTTGAGTTGGATGGGAAGAACTAAAGGAGCGCCAGTCAGTTAAATAAAGCTCCCCCGGGATGAACTGGACCATGATTACGCCAGGTGGAATAACATCACAGTGAGCCTGTGGATTTCAACCGCAAGTTTCACTTAAACGAAATATGCATGTAGAATTATGGAAGGATCTGCCAATAGACCAATGAGCGTACTGACATCCTTTCGCAAGATCGTGAAACCGCTGACAACAGACGAACGCCAGGAGATAAAAACTGAACTGGCACAGTCTTCCATGCCGGGTTTCGATTTTTTCCTGCTCGTGATCCTGTCCTGCGCCATTGCCACATCCGGTTTGATGACCAATTCTGCAGCCGTGATCATCGGCGCCATGCTCGTTGCACCGCTCATGTCTCCTATCATCGGGCTTGGTCTGGCTTCCGTCACCGGTGACGATAAGTTGCTGCGCACTGCCGCCGGAACGCTCATCCTTGGCGCGCTCCTCGCTGTACTGCTTTCTTCCGGGATGGCATTGATCAATCGATTTCTCCCCTTCGTTTCCCTGCAAGAACTGCCCGCTGAGGTGATCGCCCGCACCCGGCCTACACCGATCGACCTGATCATTGCGTTATCCGGCGGATTGGCAGCCGCTTACGCGTTGACGCGCAAGAATCTCTCCGCTGCGCTACCTGGCGTAGCGATCGCCACCGCATTAATGCCCCCGCTTGCCACCATTGGTATTGGAATCGCCCTGATGCGCTGGGACATCGCCGGCGGAGCCACCCTGCTGTTCATCACCAATGCGATCACGATCGCCTTCGCGGCAGCCCTGGTTTTCTTTGCGCGTGGTTTTTCAGCCGGCAGGCGCAGAAAAGACAAATCGGTCCC
>CAYWVP010000151.1:3055-4551 GCA_964461605.1 uncultured Anaerolinea sp. | reverse complement strand
TGGCCATCAATTTGGTCTGGTATTCACCGTTGGTCATCGGGATCATGGTGTAGACGACGTCCACATCCGGATGCTTGCCTTCAAAGGCAACTGCCATGGTCTGAATTTCATTGGTGAAAGACCACACATTGAGCACGGTCTTTCCGGCGGCGGGCTCTTCAGCAGCCGGGGCTTCGGTCGCGGCGGGGGCTTCGGTGGCAACAGGGGCTTCCGGTTCAGCGGGAGCAGCCGGAGCTTCAGTCGGCGCAGGGGTCGCGCATGCTGCGAGCAACATGGCTGCGATCAACATTACAGAAAACAACACGGTCAAACGTTTCATCTCATTCTCCTTCTTTTTGTATGTTCAGGTTAGACAAACGGACACAAAATTTTTCGTTTCACCTCCTGTTTTCTCATTAAGAGAACGTAATGAGAGCGGTCTCATCGAAATAGAAAAAATCGACTCAGACTTGTTCCCTGATTGTTATTGCTCCGCAAGAGTCTCGAATTACCAGTTCAGTATCAAGGATGATACGCCTTGCCGGTTTGGTGCCATTTTCGATCAGGTCGATCAGCAATTCAACCGCTTTAATGCCGAAACGGGTAATGGGTTGTTTGATTGTGGTCAGTTGAACTTTCAACTGCCTGGCAACAGGTATATCGTCAAATCCGATGATTGCCACATCATCCGGAATCCTTAATCCGACCTCCTGCATCGCGCGCATCGCGCCGACCGCCATGATATCGGATTGGGCGACAATGGCATCGGGTTTCCTGGGAAGGAGGGTTTTCACTGCCTGGTATCCGCTTGCTTCAGAAAAATCTCCTTCAGCGACCATATCGGGATCAAATTCCATGCCAGCCGCTTTCAGCGCTTTTTTGTAACCATCGAGCCGGTCCACGGTTACTGTACTATCGTGGTTGCCGGTGATGGTCGCGATCCGTTTGTAACCAAGATCCAAAAGATGCTGCGTGGCTTTGATCGCCGCGTTTACGTTGTCGATATCAATAAAACTGAGACCATCTGATAAGAACGGACGACCAATAATGACACTGGGGATATTCGATTTGGTTAAACGATCGATCAGGAATTCATCAGGGCGACCGGATTGAATTAAGACGCCATCCAGAAAACCACGCCTTGCAATGCGCGGCAGGATCTTCTCTTCATCGTCACGGTTGCCGGCCAGGAACAGCGAAAGGGAAAGGTTATTGTTGTTGCAGCCGAAAGCAATACCCTGGGTGAGGTGCGGAAAAAAGGGGTCGGTAAAGAATGAACTGACGCTGCGGGGAAGAACCAGGCCGATCATATTGGAGCGTTGAGAAGCGAGGGAGCGGGCAGCCGCATTGGGCTGGTAACCGGTGGAGTGAATGACCTTCTGTACACGCTTGCGTACCTGTGGGCTGACGTTTGGAGAATCATTAATTACCCGCGATACGGTTGAGCGGTGAACACCGGCCAGTTTTGCCACATCCTCAAGGGTGAACTTTTCCATCAGCTCCTGGTGAATGAGAAC
>CAYWVP010000151.1:0-2955 GCA_964461605.1 uncultured Anaerolinea sp. | reverse complement strand
TGCTGATCCTGATCCTTTCGGCTTGTGGTGCGCCGCAAGTGATCGAAACCGCTGCACCGCTTCAGGCAACATCTACACCCACCCCGCAACCGACGCCCTCCATTCCGCCTGAGGTCTCCGGCGAGGTATTGTATATTCCCTTCCCGGTTTCCATCAAAGTCGATGGTGACCTCTCCGACTGGGCGGAACTTCCCAACAATTTCGTGGACCGTGGACCCACACCTTCTACTGACCCCGCTGAGAATGGTTCATTTACCTTTTCGGTCGCGGCAGATGCAGATTACCTGTACGTCACGATGCAAATGCCGGATAAGAACATTATCGCCGGTCAGCACGGCACCGAGTTCTGGAATGAGGACTCGATGGAGTTCTACATCAATGCATCGGATGATCTCAACGCCACAGCTTATGACATGAAAATGATGCAGGTGAATATCAACGCGGCTGATATTGGCAACACCGACCCGGAAGCGTTGACGATCACCGGGGTTTTCAGCACTGACGCGGACGTCAGCGGTTTCGTGTTCAAGACCGCGGACGGCTGGGGGTTTGAAGCGGCGCTCGCATTAGCCGACCTGCTGGAGGTGACTCATGGAAAAGAGATTGGTTTCCAGGCGCAGATCAATGGCGCAGCCGTACAGGACCGCGATATTAAGTTGATCTGGTCCAGGGCTGACACCGGGGATCTATCCTGGGAGCACCCCAATCTTTTCGGCCGCGCGCTTTTCTATGAAATTGGCCGGTCGGATATCCCGCAGCCGAGCGCGGTCGCTGCGCTGCCCACACCTGCCCCCACTGCCGGTCCGGTGGTCATTCCACCCGTGGTGAGCGTTAACCAGGTGGGGTATTTTGTGGAGGGGAGCAAGATCGGTCTGTTGGCGGCAGACACCACCGATGAAGTGTCCTGGGTGCTGAAGAATGCCGCTGGTGAAGAGGTGTTGAGCGGCACCACCAGCTGGAAGGAGGAGGATGTCATTTCCGGGGATTCCCTGCATGAGATCGATTTCTCCTCCTGGACAACTCCAGGTGAGGGGTACACCCTGGAAGCCGCCGGACTCACGAGCCCTCCTTTCCAGATCTCTGATGAGATCTACAGCCAATTGAAGCGTGACGCGCTGACCTATTTCTACTTGAACCGCAGCGGGATTGAAATCGAGGCGGATTATGCGGGTGAGGAATGGGCTCGCCCGGCCGGGCACGTCACCGATGCTGAAGTTACCTGCTTCAAAGGCAGGGACGCCGATGGGCACGACTGGCCGGGTTGCGATTACACTCTGGATGCAGCGGGCGGCTGGTATGACGCGGGGGATTTTGGCAAGTACTTGGTCAATGGTGGTATCACTGCCTGGACTCTGATGAATCTATATGAACAGGGCTGGGAGGATTTTACTGATGGAGCGCAACCCATCCCGGAGCAGGGTAACGGGGTGCCCGACCTGTTGGACGAGGTGCGTTGGGAGATGGAATTCCTGCTGTCGATGCAGGTGCCGGAGGGGCAGCCGCTGACGGGCATGGTGCACCACAAGCTGCATGATGAAGCGTGGGCCGGGATGCCAATGGTGCCCCCGACTGAAGTGGACAATGACAATGCGAATGAGATACCCGCCAGCGGGCGTTACGTTTACGCCCCCAGCACCGCCGCCACATTGAACCTGTCCGCCACCGCCGCGCAGTGCGCGCGAATCTGGCCGGATCTCGACGCGGAATTTGCCGGGCGCTGCCTGGTTGCCGCGGAAAGCGCGTGGCAGGCGGCGCGCGAGAATCCTGCAATTTACGCGGGCAACAACCCTGGCAGTGGCGGCGGCAACTATGAAGATCAGAACGTGAGCGATGAGTTCTACTGGGCAGCCGCTGAGCTTTACATCACCACCGGCAAGGCGGAGTACCGCGAATACCTGCTGGCATCCGAGCATTTCGCAGTGGTGGATGCTTTCGATTGGGGTCACACGGCACCGTTAGGCACGATTTCGTTATTAACCGTTGACAACGATCTACCCTGGCAGCAGATGCCTACCCTTGAAGTGGCACTGTTGGACTACGCAGAGCAAATGCTTTTAGTACAGGCGGACGGCTATGCTGCCTTGATAGACGAGGATTACCCGTGGGGCTCCAACGGCCTGATCCTTAACAATATGCTGTTACTGGGTGCGGCTTATCATCATGCCAGCAGAGAGCCGCAATACCTGGATGCCGTGCGCCTGGGCATGGATTACATTCTGGGACGAAACGCGTTGAACAAGAGCTTTGTCGCGGGTTACGGCACCTACCCGATGCTGCACCCCCATCACCGCTTCTGGGCGAATGACCCGGCGCAGGGCTACCCGCCGCCACCGGCAGGCGCGCTTTCCGGTGGACCGAATTTCAATCCGGACGACCCGGCGGCGCTGGAAGCTGACCTGATAAACCTTGCGCCCGCCAAACGTTACGTCGATGACATTGAATCGTACTCGACCAACGAAGTCGCGATCAATTGGAATGCGCCGCTGGTGTGGGTCGCTGCCTTCCTGGATGAGACTGTACCTTGATTGTGGGGTAGTATCTTTACATTGCAGTGAATTTGATTAATTTGCCGGGTGTCAAAGAGACTATCCAGCGAGCTTGAGCATTCTGCGTGTGTAACTATTTACTCTATGTGCGAGCGAGTTTACCGTTGGAAATGTGGTAATCAGGGAGAATATAATAATTCGGCTTCAAAGCACTACCGGATATCTTCGGTCTGCAGCATGATCTCCATCGTTTTTTGTGCCTCATCCAATGGGATCTCCATGGATCGGGACCATTCCGTGAGAAGCGAATCGATCGCGTGTTCCAGTATCGATTTTTCCTGATCATTCAATTTAAATGTGCGCTTATAGTGACTCAGATCCCGTATTACGTGGCAAATTGAGGTTAATTGACCGTCCCTCAACTGATCCAGCAGTTGTTTTTTACGCAACAAACGATCGCCTTCAATGT
>CAYWVP010000150.1:0-4554 GCA_964461605.1 uncultured Anaerolinea sp. | reverse complement strand
AACTACCCGCGTGATCATCGCGATTGCCAGTGTGCTGGCCGCCGCTGTGATGGGAGGTGCCGCAGTTCTGATCGGTGTCAGGCAAGGCACCCTTCACCTGCTCGGAATTCTGTCAGGCGGGCTCCTGGTAATGGCGGTGCTGATGCTGCTCAAGCCTTCATCGCGGCTTAACTTTCACCTGTTTAAATACGCCTCAGTTTATATGCTGGCATCCATGCTGCTGTTGGCGATTTAAAAATACCTAAGAAAAAGGAGAGGAACACGATATGAAACCTGAAAGCGGATTGGCGAAATTTTTACGATTTTTTGGCATCCTGTTTATGGCACTTACAGCCGCCTTTACTGTTTTGGGCGGTGTCGGCACATCCTGTGCCGCGTTATTTCCTACCAAATGGGATTCGATGGCACCACTGGCACCCTATCAATGGCTCTACATCCTGTACGTGCTGGTGACCACTGCTATTGGCGTGTTGGGGATACGCGCGGTAGTGATGCTGGCAAAGGGTAAAAAGGGAGCTTATAAGGCAGCATTGATCGCGCTGGTACTCGGTGTTGTGGTGGGGATCATCCACATCCTTACTTCGCGCGCCTTGCGCGGCAGCTCCATGCCGGTGGACGCGGTGGTGTACATCACCGTGTTGACCCTCGTCATCTTCCTGATTTTCCGTATCCCGGCTATCTGGGCAGGAGTGGATTATGAAAAAGCCCCCCGCAAAGAAGGCAAAAAGAGCGGCGGCGCAGCAGCCATCGTGGTCGGTGTGCTCTGCCTGACGATCCAAATCTTCATGGCACCCACTCATACATGGGGTGGCGTAAATTACGCGGACGCGTTCCACGCGACCATGACGATCGTGGGTGGTGCACTCACATTGCTCGGTTCAGGTTTATTGATCAGTGATCTGATCATGATCAAAAAGACAGTTGTAGAGCCAGCAAAATAATATTTAAAATATAAATTTGAAAAGCCGGCCTGCAGGCCGGCTTTTCTGATATATGGTGTTAAGTTACTCAGGAAGAAGGACGGTATCGATCACGTGGATCACGCCATTTGAGGCTTCCACATCAGTGATGACTACCTGAACTGTGTCGTTGAGATAAACCTTGCCATCAACCACTTTGATGGTGACAGACTGACCAAGTACAGTATCGGCGCTGGTCAGAGTGACCACATCGGCTGCCATCACCTTACCGGAAACCACGTGGTAGAGCAGGATGTTCTTGAGCTGTTCAATGTTCTCAGGTTTCAGCAGGGTGTCGATGGTACCGGCAGGAAGTTTGGCGAAAGCGTCATCGGTTGGCGCGAACACTGTGAAGGGACCTTCGCCTTTGAGTGTGTCGACCAGACCGGCCGCCTGTACTGCAGCAACGAGGGTGGTGAAGCTGCCATTTTCAACCGCGGTGTCAACGATATCGAGCATGTCCGCAGGAGGGAGGAGTACCGCATCGATCACGTGGATCACACCGTTTGAGGTTTCGACATCCGTGATCACAACTTTGGCTTCGTTGATGTACACATCACCCATGTCCATTTTGACCGCAAGGTCCTTGCCTGATAATGTAGTGGCGGAAGAGAGTCCGGCAACGTCAGCCGCCATTACTTTCCCTTCCACAACATGGTAGAGGAGAATGGATTTCAACTGCTCGATGTTCTCGGCCTGGAGCAGGGATTCTACAGTACCTTCCGGGAGTAAAGCGAAGGCATCATCGGTGGGTGCGAAAACTGTGAAGGGACCTTCGCCTTTCAAGGCTTCTACCAGACCGGCAGCCTGCACGGCGGTAACGAGGGTCGTGAAGCGGCCATCCGCCACGGCAGTATCGACAATATCGGAAAGATCAGCGGGGGGCAGGAGGACGGAATCGATCACGTGGATGACACCATTGGAGGTGACAATATCGGTGATGATGACCTTGGCCTCGTTGATATACACACTGCCCATGTCCATCTTGACCGAAAGATCTTTGCCCAGCAGAGTTGGTGCAGCACTCAAACCTGTTACGTCGGCTGCCATAACATTCCCTTCTACAACGTGGTAAAGAAGGATGGACTTAAGCTGCTCAAGATTGCCGGCTTCGAGGAGAGATTCAACTGTCCCGGCGGGTAATTTAGCGAAAGCATCATCGGTCGGAGCAAATACAGTGAAGGGTCCTTCACCTTTCAAAGCATCAACAAGTCCGGCAGCCTGCACGGCGGTGACAAGGGTTGTGAAGCGACCGTCAGCCACAGCAGTATCCACAATATCCAGCACTTCGGGCGCGGGCATGGCAGTGGGGGCGGCAGTGGGGGTGGCCTGCGGGGCGCAGGCGCTTATCGCAAACATCGCGATCAACAATAAGGTTACGGGGGCTACTAGTTTCATTTTTGGATCTCCTTTTTTTGTTCTGTATAATTTTTGTATAGTGTTGAATAGATATTATCAAGAAGCCGGCAGGAAATACATGCTTTGTATAATGTTTGTATAATATTACGAAAAACCAGCATGTGGGAATTACTGCCGCACAGGTCTGTTGAGTGCACCCTGGTATGGTAAGATAGACCAAATTTGACTTAAGCTCGATGAGGAACATACGTGGCTTACCTGTTTATTGTTTCATTGATCTGGGCGTTCTCCTTTGGATTGATCAAGGGGAACCTGGCGGGGGTGGATTCCACTTTTGTGGCGTTCGCCCGCATGCTCATCGCGGCGCTGGTATTCCTGCCGTTCCTGAAACTACGCAAGGTCAGCTGGTCCGCCAGGCTGAAACTGGCGTTTACCGGTCTTGTTCAATTCGGCTTGATGTACATTTTCTATCTTGCGGCCTTCAAGTCGCTGCAGGCTTACGAAGTCGCCCTGTTCACTATCTTTACCCCCATTTTTGTTACCCTCATCGATGACGCCTTCACGCGGCGCTTCAACCCGCTGCATCTCGCGGTAGCGCTTATTACAATAGTCGGTACGTGGATCATTGAAGGACAGGCGCTGCAATCCAGGGAGGTGCTGACCGGATTCCTGCTGGTGCAGGCTTCCAACCTGTGCTACGCGTTCGGTCAGATCTACTACCGCAGGCTGATGGCGCAGCATCCGGAATTAAAAGACCGCCAGGGGTTCGGTTACCTGTACCTGGGCGGATTGGTGGTCACAGCAGCGGCAACCCTATTACTGACTCCGCTCTCAAGCGTAACCCTCTCCACAAAACAAATCCTCACCCTGCTTTACCTGGGTGCCATCGCATCAGGGTTGAGCTTCTTCCTGTGGAATATCGGCGCGCGCAGGGTGAACGCAGGATCACTGGCGGTATTCAACGACCTGAAGATCCCGCTGGCGGTTGCCGTCTCACTGCTGGTATTTGGAGAAAGCACCAACATCGTCCGGCTGCTTATCGGCGGCGCGATCATCATTGCAGCCCTGGTATTGAACGAGTTGATGGAAAGAAAACAACGGAAAACCGGAAACGAAAACCCGCTCAACTGAGCGGGTTTTTTGTTGTTACTTGTTGGCGACGATTTCGATCAATCTCACGATCACATCCACGGAACGTTCGAGGGAACGAACAGGCAGTATCTCGTACTTGCCGTGATAATACAGCCCTCCCGTAAACAGGTTCGGAGTAGGAAGCCCCATAAATGAAAGACGCGATCCATCCGTACCGCCGCGCACCGGCACAATGACCGGTTCGATCCCGAGGGACAACATCGCCTGACGCGCGTCCTCCACAATGTGGTAAACCGGCTCGATCATCTCACGCATGTTGTAATACTGATCCTTGATCTCGAGTTCCACATGACCTTCGCCAAACCTGCGGTTCAATAACACTGCCGCGTCGAGCATATACTGCTTGCGCTTCTCGACCAATGCGCGGTCGTGATCGCGGATAATGTAAACGAGTTTTGTCGTTTCAGCAGTTCCGTTCATTAAGAAAAGATGAATGAAACCCTCCCTGCCTTCAGTGTATTCCGGACGTTCATTTACGGGCAGCATGGCATTAAACTCCATCGCCAGCAGCAACGAGTTGATCATCTTGTTCTTCGCCGCGCCGGGATGCACATTTCTACCGTGGACGGTAACCGTTGCCGACGCAGCGTTGAAGGTCTCGTACTCCAGTTCGCCAACCTCACCACCATCAACAGTGTAAGCGTACTCAGCGCCAAATTTGGCCACATCGAACAAATCCGCACCCCGCCCAACCTCTTCATCGGGGGTAAAACCAATGCGAATCTTTCCATGCTTGATCTCAGGATGAGCCACCAGATATGCCATTGCGCTGACAATGGCAGCCACGCCAGCCTTGTCATCCGCGCCCAGCAGCGTCGTGCCATCCGTGGTGATCAATTCCTGCCCGATATATTTTTTTAGCTCCGGAAATTCATCAGGACTCATGCGAACATTTAAGCCAGCATTTAGTATGATCTCTTCGCCATCGTAGTGATCGATGATCTGCGGATTGACATTCTCCCCGGACATGTCCGGACTGGTATCCAAATGCGAGATAAAACCGATGGTTGGAACCGGTTTATCAGTATTGGCAGGCAGTGTCGCCATCAAATAGCAGTTCTCATCCAGTTCCACGTCTTCCAAT
>CAYWVP010000149.1:0-4572 GCA_964461605.1 uncultured Anaerolinea sp. | reverse complement strand
GGACCGGTGGCCTGGCCGGAGGAGGTTTTTACATGAGAGCCTTTGGGGCGCAGCCGGGAGAAAGAAAACCCATTGCCGCCGCCGGTTTGTTGAATGAGCGCGGCGTCGCGCAGGGTCTGGAAGATGCCGGCGGAATCGCGCCCCATGTCATCGTTGATGGGGAGGACAAAACAAGCCGCCAGCTGCCCCAGCGGCGTGCCGGCACCGGTGAAGGTGGGTGAATTGGGGAAGAACGCCTTGGTGGTGAGCAGAGTGTAATACTTGCGGGCGAGGGCATCCGTGTCGGTCGCCCAGCGCGTTTCCACGTTGGCAATCGTGGAAGCCACGCGCCAGAACATCTCTTCGACGGTTTCAGCAGGGCTGCCGTCCTCTTTGCGCCTGACGTAACGTTTGAGCAGCACCTGGCGGGCGTTTTCAGAAAGTTCCACCCGGGGCAGGTTGGAAGGGATTCCGCCAAGATCCAGCAGGGATTTCTGGTCGATGTGGGGTGATGACGATACCATTGAGTTCTCCTATGATGCCAGTAATCGATCGATCTCTTTGCGGATGGATTGCAGATCGGTTAATTGAAGGTAGACGATGGCGTAGCGGATATAGGCGATCTGATCGAGGCGTTTGAGGCCTTCAATGACCATATCACCCACCACGCGGGAGGAGACCTCCTCGCGTCCCATTTTCTGCAGGGTGGTTTCGATCTCGTTGACGAGGTGGTTGATCTCATCAGCCGAGACCGGGCGCTTGGCGCAGGAAATGCGGATGCCCTCGAGGAGTTTTTCACGGTTGAACTGCTCGCGGGTACCGGAACGTTTAATGATCAGGGGTGTGGCGAGGATGGGGCGCTCGTAGGTGGAGAATCTTTGACCGCAATGTTCACATTCACGGCGGCGGCGTATACCCCCACGACTGTCATGTGTGGTATCGATCACTCTAGATTGGTTTTTCTGACAGTAAGGACAGATCACCCATCCCTCCAGATTCTCTATTTACTTGGTTTGCCGGCAAATGTAGCCGGTATGCGGGCTGCGATGTTTGTCGTGAAATCATAACCCCCATATATGGGGGATTATTGCATTACTGACCGTACATCTTGGAGTTATTCTAACATACAAAAAAATTCGATTCAAGTTACAAAACCGTTATTTATCCTTAAATCTTTCTGGTTTGGAAATGGTCTACAAGGGGATGCAAAATGAACAATTTCGAGGTAAAAAACCCGATATTTGTGCTAATTCTGTTCAACACTTAACGAGATGCCGCAACTAAGCTGAAATACGAGGAAGTTGAGCAAATCAAAAATCAGGGCAAAATGAATCTTAAGAAAAGTGTATACATAAAAATTTCAGAAAAAAGCGAAATTCTCATCCGGGCGAAAAAGCGGGTAAAAAACAGCTGGCGGAGACCTACCGCCAGCCGAGAAGTTAAAGTACACACAGGCTGCACGCCGATGGCGTGCGCCTGCAGTACTTATGGAGGACGAGGTTCTGTTGTTACCCGCAAATCAATTCCTACTTGCCTTCAAAGCGGTTGCGCAGGAAGGTGGGTAAGTCCACGTTCTTGGTATCAATGTAGATCGGCTGGAACTCATTGGCCTTCGCAGCCGGTTCGATCCTGACCGATTCCTGGGAGACAGGCAGCGTGATCTTCCTGTTCTCTTCTTTGGTTGCAGCGACCGGGCGGACAGCTGTACGCACAGGCGTGGCGCGGTCAAAACCGGTGGCGATGACGGTGATGCGCAGATCATCGCCCATATTGGGATCAATGACCGCACCGAAGATGAGGTTCACATCCGGATGCGCGGTTTCCTTGATGATTGAGGCAGCCTGATTGACTTCATACAGGGTGAGGTTCGGCCCACCGGTGACATTGAAGAGGATGCCGCGGGCACCGTCGATGGTGATGTCGAGGAGCTGGTTCGAGATCGCCATTTCGGCAGCCTTGATGGCGCGATCTTCGCCGTTGGCATGTCCGACAGCCATAAGGGCGGCTCCACCCTGTGCCATGATGTTCTTCACATCCGCAAAGTCCAGATTGATGAGACCCGGGATGGTAATGACTTCAGAAATACCCTGGATACCCTGGCGCAGCACGTCATCAGCGGTCTTGAAGGACTCATTGAGGGTGGCACGCTTGTCGACCATTTGCAGGAGGCGGTCGTTGGGGATGACGATAAGGGTGTCGGCGTATTCTTTCAGAGCGGAAATGCCCTGTTCAGCAGATTGCAGCCGTTTGGATCCTTCGAAGGCGAAAGGACGGGTGACCACGCCGATGGTGAGGGCACCAACTTCATGCGCGATCTGCGCGATGATGGGAGCGGCGCCGGTACCGGTTCCTCCACCCATGCCGGCGGTGACGAATACCATATCGCTGCCTTTCAGCGTCTGGTACAGCTCATCGGCTGATTCCTCGGCTGACTTGCGGCCCATCTCGGGGTCGCCGCCAGCGCCCAATCCCTGGGTGGTCTTATCGCCAATACGTACCTTGGTGGGGGCTTTGGACAAGAGGAGCGCCTGGGCATCAGTGTTCACCGTGATGAACTCGATCCCCTGAACGCCTTCTTCGATCATACGATTGACTGCATTGCAGCCACCTCCGCCCACGCCGACTACCTTGATGCGGGCGAAAGCTTCAACTGATGATTCATAACTGTTGCGGGTTGCGCCGTACTGTGTTGACTTACTGTTGGTCTCCATTGTCTTATCCTCCATAAAAATGATTCGAATATGATTCCGGCCAGGCAAAGACCGGCATTTACCTACGGGAAAAACCTGTCCAACACGTTCTTGATCTTGTTCCAATCGACGGGTGTTTTACCGCCGCTTCCCGGGAACCTGCTTCCCCGGGGGTTGGTTCCAGCGTAAGCCGGCTGCGCCATGATCTCAGACCATTTGAGCAGGCCAACACTGGTGGAGTATGCGGGTGACTGCAACTGATCCGACAGCCCGAGAAGATTCTCAGGCCGCGCGATGCGCACCGGCATGTTCAGGGTGTTGGCTGCCACCTGGCGGATACCGGGAAGCAGGCTTGTGCCACCAGTGAGAATCATCCCGGCCGGCAGCAGGTTATCGTAACCTGAGCGGCGGATCTCCTGGTGGAGCAACTGGAAGATCTCTTCAACGCGGGCTTCGATGATGTTCACCAGCTCGCGGCGACTGATCTGCTGGGGCAGTTCCTCCCCGAACGTCTTGAGCGTAAAGAACTCACCATCCCCCACCTCCGAGGTAATGGCGTGCCCGTACTGCTTTTTGACCTGTTCGGCCTGCTCCGCGCTGATCCTTAGACCTATGGCGATGTCCTGGGTGATGTGATTGCCACCCACAGGCAGCACGTTGGTGTGCCAGACATCTCCATTGATATAAATGGCGAGGTCACTTGTACCTCCGCCAATATCACAAACACAAACGCCGATATCGCGCTCGGACTTGTTCAGGACGACTTCGCCTGAAGCCAGCGGATTTAGCACAAACTGCAGCACATCCACGTTGCAGGCATTCACGCACTGGCGGATGTTTTCGACGGTGGCGGATGCGGCGGTAATGATGTGGGTTTCGACCTCCAGACGATAGCCGGAGAAATTGACCGGTGAGAGAATGCCATCCTGCCCGTCAACGGTGAACCCGCGCTGGATCACGTGGATGATCTCGCGGTTGTGGGGCATCGCCACTGCCATGGCTGATTCAAGGGAGCGGTCCACATCAGCCTGGGAGATGACCCCGCCGCTGATGCCGACCACACCACGCGAATTCATGGCGGCGACGTGCGAGCCGGCCAGGCTCACGAGGGCGGATTGGATCTCGAGCCCGGAAGTGCGCTGGGCTTTTTCGATCGAACGGGAGATGGATTGGGTGGCGGCGTTGATATCAACGACGTTGCCCTTTTTTATCCCCAGGGCAGGCTCGATCCCGACACCCAGGATGCGCATATCCACATCTCCTTCGAGACGGGCAACCAGGGTGCAGATCTTTGTTGTGCCAATGTCAATTCCGACTACAATTGGTTCTTCCATAACGTCACCTACTCCATTCGAAAATATGGTGAGTCAACATGCTCCACGCTGATCATGGCCGGCGTGACTCCCATTTCACCGAGCTTCGCCAAAATAGTCTGGTATTCAACCTGTTTAAAATCAATATTGGTCAGATCGGTACCGAAAAATACTTCCCAGCCACCCGGATCCCGCCAACCCATGCCAGAGATCGGGTCAAAGACCAGGCTGGCGCCTTCGGGGATGATGGCACTCATATCGATGACCGCCTGCAAGACATCACCGCTGATGCGGTCAACCAGATCCTCGTTGGTCAGGCTACCGGTCTTGCGTTCGATCACCATGCGGGCGTAATCAACAGCGCTAACCGGTTCGTTCTTCGTCTCCGCCAGGGGAGGAGCAACCGGGCTTTCAATGTAGAGCAGTCCTTCAATATCGCCGCGCTTCGCCATTACCACACCTTCTGCGTCGATCCAGTAAGCGCCATCACCAGCCTGCCAATGGATGATCGGCTGACGTTCACCGGCTGAGATGATGACCTGGTTGGGCATGTCAATGGTGATTTGCGGATCCTGTAACTCGGGATAAAC
>CAYWVP010000148.1:2623-4598 GCA_964461605.1 uncultured Anaerolinea sp. | reverse complement strand
TACTTGCTGTCAGCCTGGCGCTGCGGTCCCAGGGAATCAAACAGCATTTTGGCGCGATCAACCGGGGAACGGGACACCAGCCGCGGGACCAGTTGGTTCGCCACCGGCACCAGCGTGGCCACGATCACCAACCCGATCAAAACCGGAAGCAGGGAGGTATTTTGCCTTGATTGGCTTACAGATTCCGCCCGGGGTAAAACATCAGGCGGGGGACGCAGCAGGTGCAGGAAACTCTCAAACAGGAAAACGATCCCCAGTGCATAGTACAGAAAGACCACCCAGATGATGGGTACGATGTAACGCCCGCCGGAAGTAAGCGAGATGCTGATCGCCAGGTTGTACACCAGGAAGATGCCCAGCGGCAGCAGTCCGCGCCAGCCGTGTTTTTTCCAACTGCGCGCAATGCCCAGGGAAACCAGGGTAAGGTTGATGATGATAAAGCGGATCAAACCGCCTGACAGGCTGCCATCCCAGATCTTCATGTCATCCCAGTAATCACGTTGAGCCAGTACCCTCACCCCATCCGTGCTCAATACGTCCGGCAACGGAATGACGGACGCCGTGATGTTGTGCAGGAAATGGTTGGCGAGGAGCTTGAGGTACTGCGTCAAACCGTCAGCCCCTTTAACCGCAGAGAAACCTTCCAAAAGGACGGATGGATTGAAGAATCCTGACATTTCGACCTGACCAGGCGCAAAGCTTATCGCTTCACCGGGATCCTCTAATTTCGCCGAAACGCCAAAAGTAAAAGCCAAGGCGTTTTCAGACCATGCAAGCGGCCGTCCCTCAACAACCTCCACCTGTGGAACGATGCGGTTCTCAAAAATGTCGCGGATCTTGACGAGGAAATACGGCTGACCTTGCGCATCCCTGCCGCTGAGCACCCAGGGTGTGAAAACGATGCCAAACCCCAGCAGGAACAATAGCAGGCGCGAGAGGATCAGTTTTTTACGCTTCCAGTAGTAAATGACAATCACAAGCCCGATGAACGGGATGAAAAGGAGCGGATTTAAGCGGATGAGCGATAAAGCTCCCACCACACCTCCGGCCAGCAGCAGTATCCGTTTGTCGTTTTGATCCTGCCATTTAAACAGGAGAAGGGTGAGAAATAGTATTCCCAGCAGGACAAAGGTTTCAGTGACCAATATTTTGACGTTCACCGAGGAGATCATTCTGGAAAGGACAACCGCGTTGCGCTGCTGCAGGATGAGCAATGCAGCCAGCAGTACGCCGAACAGCGTGGAATGTAAGCGCTTTCCGAGCAGGTATGCCAGCACCGGGATGAACGCGAGAAAGGCGATCTGCACCCACTGCAGCAGCCGGTAATCATAGCCGGTGATGAGATGGAATAGCGCCAGGATGACCATGTACAACGGTTTATCCGTGTACTCCCTGAAATTGATCCCCTGGCCAAACAGGATGGATAGCGCACCCATATCATGCACCCTGGCGTCGCGCTGCGGGTATGGTTGTGTGGTAGCAAGTGTCGGCTCAACCGCCAGGCTGTCCCCTTGCAGGGGGGAGAACCCCCACACCAGCGCCGCGGTCAGAAAAATCAATACCGGAATGATCACCGCGGCAGGTTTACCCGTTAACAACGCACGAAAGCGCGCCGAAAAGGTCTCGAATAGCAGGAGCAGCGCAAAAGTGATCACCAGCAGGAACATCTGCATCCCGCTGACCGGCACGCCTGGCACGTTCCATAGAGGTGTATCCGCCACCAGGCCGAATTTGGTACGGTAGGAAAAAGCGAACAGCAGCAGGGCAATTATGAATGTGACAATAAACATCCGTGACCAAATCACCTGCGCTGGTTGTTTAAATGCATTGTATTTACCAGACCTGACGAGGTAAAGGATCCA
This sequence comes from uncultured Anaerolinea sp., assembly GCA_964461605.1. GTDB lineage: Bacteria > Chloroflexota > Anaerolineae > Anaerolineales > Anaerolineaceae > UBA6107. Next base: position 2,736 of record CAYWVP010000148.1, on the reverse strand, counting down.
ACCGTACAGCGCGATCAATCCCAGGGCAAAGCCGGCAGGACGCAGCCACTGATAATAACCGGCAAAACGCCCGAAAAAGGTTGGCGGGATGGTAGCTACCGCCCACGCGATGA
>CAYWVP010000148.1:0-2523 GCA_964461605.1 uncultured Anaerolinea sp. | reverse complement strand
AACACAGCATCTACTTGCTTTAATGGAAATTCCGACCTGGAATTCATGCGCATATCATATCAGTGAATAGGGGAGATCAAGGTTCTAAAAAATTATAATCGAAAACAGTCCCGGTTCTACAGCGCAGCGTACGAGTTGATCTGTTCAAACAAATAAGCTGAATTGTTCGGAGTCAGGCATGCCTCTACCGGCTGCATGACCATTCGGCTTGAGGATCAAGAAGGAAACTGCCTTCGTGATCCAACTGGATGACTGCGATGGCTTCGGTGATCTCGCGCTTCGCCGACCAAAGTGTGTCACCGCGTAAACCGCAGCCCACCAGGATCACCGCGCTGCCATCGCTGAATTGTTCGCGCGGTTCCATGCGCGGTGAATAGGCAATGTAAACATGGTCGCGAGCCAACAGCATCAATTCAAAACTGAGATTGCCCTGGCGGTAAAAATCACCTCGATAATATCGGGCATGATAAGCCACTCCCTGCACCAACACGTGCTGCGGATCAGCCAGGAAAGCCTCCCAGCTGGCTGCATCCACCACACCTTGCGCGGAGAGGACATCGAACGCGTTTTGCTGCACCGCTGCAGCGTTTTCCTCCGGAAGCCTGGCTGGCAGCAGGTTCAGGGCTGGCAGCACCAGCCCGGCCAACAGGCACGCCCCCAAAAGAGTGAAAACGGTGCGCCTTGAAGAGGGGATACCCGCAGCACGAGAGCGTTCCTGCAGGAGCCCTTCGGCAGCGGGTTGTTGAGCGTCAACCGCCCGCCGGGTGAAGGCCCGCAGCAGCAGTCCGGTCAGCCCTAATAGACCGAGACTGTAATAGATCAGCGTGATCCAGTGCACCGGCTCCAGATAGCGGCCGCCGGAGGTTTGCGATACTGCGTTCCCCAGGTAATACCCCGCTTGAAGGATCACACCGGTCCAGCCCGCCAGGCCGAAACGGCGGATCGCCACCCGGATGCCCGCCAGCACCAGCGCCAGGCTGATCGCCAGGGCGAGCAGGTTTTCCACTCCCAGGTGTTTCTTCCAGAGCGGTTCAGCATTGGTAAAGTCCCAGATACCCTGGCTGACCTGGTCGGATATGGGATAGAACATCAGCGTTGTGGGAAGTTTGGCCAACCCGCTATAAAAGTTATTCAGGAAGTGGAAAACAATCCCCTCGGGACCCGCCTTATCGATTCTCCCCAGGTCATATGTGAGCAGATCCGGCTGATCACCTTGTTCCTCATTTGCTGTGTCCATTTCAGCCGTGTTGACCGTAGCATCCGGCAATCCGCTAACCTTCTGTGAGAAACGGCTGGAGATCACTTCTTCGATCTTGGTGATGTAATGATTGCGTCCGTTACGGTCTGTGGCGGAAAGGAACCAGGGAGAAAAAACGAGCGTGAACGCTAAAACGAAGAACAGCACGGGTTTGACCAGCGTTTTCCACTTTTTGGCGGAGAAAATGATCACTAACAGCAGCAGCGGTGCGATGAAGATGGGATTGAAACGCAACAGAACCGCCAGGCCGAGGAATCCACCGGAGAGGATAGCCCACTTGGGTTCAGACGGTGAGCGCAGCCATTTAAATATCGCGAAACCCAGCCCGACGAGCGCCAGGGCGGTGATCACCTCGGGATTCTCCAGGCGCGCGTTGACGCTGCCAACTGCGCGGTAAAGCGACACACTGTAATAACCCTGTACCGTCGTCAAAACTGCCAGCAGGAGGCCAAATGCGCTGCCAAAGGTTTTACGCCCGACCAGGTATAACAGCGCGGGGATCAATGCGACCAGTGCCACCTGGAAACCCAGGTAATCCTCGATCCCCGGTCCGGCAACGGCTTGACCGAACGCCAGGACTGCCATGTAAAGAGGTTTATCGGTCAACCAGTGGTTGTATACCCCCTGCCCCAGTGTGATGTAATGTGAACCTATGCTGTACACCGCGTCGTTCACATGCGGATAACAGACATTGTTGGGCGGATAAGGTCCGGGGCGGTCATCCGTACAGGCAAGGGGAGCAGCTGACCAGGCGAGAAAGGTGATGACCCAGATCCCCAAAAATGCCAGAATAACTAATGCACGTCGTTCCCCTTTCCGTCCGGTGCTACCTTTTTCCAACCGGTACAGGAGAAAGAAAACGATCCAGGCAATCAGGACTTGCAGCGCAGAGAGGGGTGCTCCCGGTGGAAAGTACAACTGGCTGCCGGGAAATGTCCCAGGGGATACCGCGAGCATCAGGAAGACAAGTCCGATCAGGATTAACGATGCCACCCACACGGGTTTGATCCTGCCAATTATTTGCTGGTCAGCCAGACCTTCCTCCAAAGATGGAACGGAACCGGCAATCCAGAGGAACAGGAAGAGCTGGATGAGCAATAATTCAAGCCAGATCAGTACGGGCTGCAAGCGGGTGAAACTGGCCGCCAGTTCCTCCAGGCGGTAAGCCGGCGTCCACACCGTCAACCACAAGAGCAGGAAGAAAGCCCCGCCCAGCCAGGGCAGGCTTTTTTGCAGGCGGCTGGAGGCCGGGACGCGGCTGACAA
>CAYWVP010000147.1:0-4664 GCA_964461605.1 uncultured Anaerolinea sp. | reverse complement strand
TCACTGAAAAATTGATCGCTGAACTGCTCGCTCCAGGGGCGGGAGAGGATGACCCCGCGGCGCTGATCATTTACGGCGGCGGCGGGCATGCCAAATCGTTGATCGACCTGATCCGCGCGGCGGGCAAATACACGATCGCCGCGATCCTGGATGATGGAATTCCGGCCGGAACGCGCATCCTGGGGGAGCGTGTGTTGGGCGGCGGGGAATTGCTGCCCGTGCTGCGGCGCAGGGGAATCTACAACGCGGTGAACGCTGTGGGCGGGATCGGCAGCATCACGCCGCGCCTGGCCGTGTACACCAGGCTGGCCGACGCCGGATTCACCTGTGTCACAGTGATCCATCCTCGCGCGTTCATTGAGCCCACCGCAATCGTCGCCGAGGGCTGCCAAATATTCTTCAACGCCTATATCGGCAGCGATGTGCGCGTGGGGTTCGGCACGATCGTAAATACTGGTGCGATCGTCTCGCATGATTGTGTACTGGGAGAATACGCCAATGTTTCTCCGGGGGCGATCCTGGCTGGCGCAACCCAGGTGGGGGATCGCGCGTTGATCGGCATGGGCGCCACGGTCAACCTGGGTGTGCGCATAGGTGCCGGGGCGCGCGTGGGTAACAGTGCAGTCGTCAAGAAAGATGTACCGGAGAACGGCATCGTGCGCGCCGGTGCGATCTGGCCGCCGGATTGACGACGAAAGTCCGGACAATTGCAACTCCGGGGCGGTCATAGTGGATGGTAAAATAAACGCACAGCGATCCTGCTGATATTTAGATCATTATCACCGCTTCGTAGCCACGGGGCGGGATTCGTTAACCCGTGGAGGTAGGCCATGTTCAAAAGGACAACCCCTGAAGTACAAAAACAACCTGAACCGGTCGAGCGCGTCACTTCGGTATTGGGTCCGGGCATTAACTGGTCCGGCAACCTCGGCGGTCGGGGCGGTATCCGTATTGAAGGGACCTTTGAAGGTGACATCCGCATCCGTGGACTGGTGGTAATCGGCGAAACCGGACGGGTGACCTGCCAGGACCTGCGTGCCAACAGTGTTATCGTGGCGGGTGCGTTGCGTGGCAACGTGACGGCGGAAAAACTGGAGATCCGGTCGACCGGGCGGGTGTGGGGGGATGTGGTGACCATTGCTTTTGCCACCGAGGAAGGCGCCTTTTTGCGAGGGCAGGTGCGTATGGAGGAGCAGGTGGAACTTGAGCTGGAAGAACCGGCGGCTGTGGGCGATGAACCGGCTCCAGAACTCAAGGATGAGCAAAAAACGCTGAAAGGCAGGCAGGTGGCAGGCGAATGAATCCTATCGATACGAAATTCTGGCTGGGATACCTGAGCGAATGGCTGGGTGTGATCGCCGTGGTAATGATCGCGGGCACGAGCCCGCTGTTTAAAAAGATCCGCCGCATCGAGTTCCGTTTTCCGCGCCGTGAGACGACTTTCGCGCTCATTCTCTTTGCGTTGATCTTTTTCTTTGCTTTCCAATTCTTCTCCAACCGCATTTTTGATTTCCTTCGCACCTTTGCCGGGGAATTGCAGGGTGGAGAAGTCGCGCAGCGCATGTTGATTGCGGTTCTTTCTCTCCTTCCTCTTCTCGTTCTGCTTATAGTGCGCGGTCAGCCGCCCAAGAGCATCGGCTGGAGCAAGGAAAACACACGCACCAGTCTTACAATGGGAGTGTTATTCATTCTCCTGGTCGTCTTCCTGCGCGGCAAGTTCCTCACAATCCTGCAGGGAGTGTCTTCAGAACAGGGCAGCCTGCTGTTTGTTGTCCTGGTCTGGTGCCTGGCGGAGGAGACGATTTTCCGCGGTTACATACAATTGCGCCTGATGTCCTTCCTGGGACAAACCTGGGGCTGGTTGGCGACGGCATTGCTGTACGTTTTATGGCAACTACCCGGCAACGCCGTGTTCACATCGTTTGCCACTGAATGGCCTCAGCTGGTCATCGCGCTGGTGCAGGGTCTTTTACTTGGTTGGATCATGCGCAAGACCTACCATGTGGCTGCGCCCGCTTTGCTTAGGGCAGCCGCCACCTGGCTCATGTTGATCTGAAAAATCCCCTTAAGGGACAAAAATTATGCATTTTTCCCGTCTTTTCAGTCAAACCCTGCGGGAGACACCCTCTGAAGCCGAGGTGGTCAGCCATCAGTTGTTGGTCCGCGCGGGTTTTATCCGCCAGTTGGGATCCGGAATTTTCAGCTATCTGCCGCTGGCCTATCGCGTCATAAACAAAATCATGACGATCATGCGCGAAGAGATGAACGCGCTTGACGGCCAGGAGATCCTGATGCCCGTGGTGCAGCCAGCCGATATCTGGAAGGAAACCGGACGTTATTACCAGATCGGCAGCGAAATGGGTCGTTTCACGGACAAGAACGGGCATGAAATGGTCCTGGCGATGACGCATGAGGAAGTGGTTGCTGACCTTGTGCGCGGTACGATCCGCTCTTACCGCCAGTTGCCGGCTTTGATCTATCATCTGCAGACCAAGTGGCGTGATGATCCACGTCCGCGCGCCGGGTTGATCCGCGTGCGCGAATTCATCATGTTGGATTCCTATAGTCTCGATGCGGATTGGGCTGGCCTGGACCGGCAATACAGCGCGCACTATGACGCATATTTCCGCATCTTCAAACGCTGCGGGTTGAGCACCGTGGCGGTGCGTTCTGACACGGGTATGATGGGCGGCAAGGAAGCCCATGAGTACATGTATCTCACGCCCATCGGTGAAGACAGCCTGTTATTCTGTGATGCCTGCGGTTATTCGGCCAACCGCCAGGTTGCCTCGATGCGCAAACAGCTGCCGGAGCAGGAAGATCCCTTACCGCTGGAAAAGGTGGCTACTCCCGGAGCTTCCTCGATTGAAGAACTGGCGGCTTTTCTTGATGTGCCCGCGGCGAAGACAGCCAAGGCAGTATTCTTCATGGGTCAATTTTCTGCTGAGAACGGCGGGCATGAAGAATTGGTCTTTGCCGTGGTACGGGGTGACATGGAAGTGAATGAGACCAAGGTTGCCAACCTGGTGAAGGCCGCGGAACTGCGCCCTGCCACCGATGAGGAGATCCGCGCGAGCGGGGCGGTTCCTGGCTATGCCTCTCCGGTTGGACTTAAAGGGGTGAAAGTCATTGTGGATGACCTGGTTACGCGATCACCCAACCTGGTAGCCGGGGCAAACCTGGCAGGTTACCATTTACGAAACGTAAATTACGGTCGGGATTTTTCGGCTGACCTTGTCGCGGATATCTCGGCGGTACGCGATGGGGATGGGTGCCCGCAGTGCGGTGCGCCCCTGCGGTTGGCGCGCGGGGTGGAGGTGGGCAATATCTTCAAGCTCGGAACGCGCTATTCTGATGCGCTGCATTGCACTTTCCTGGATGAGAATGGCAACAACCAGCCGGTGATCATGGGCTCTTATGGCATCGGCGTGGGACGCTTACTGGCTTGCGTGGCGGAGGAGCACAATGATGATCGCGGGCTGGTGTGGCCGGCTGCGATCGCTCCCTACCCGGTGCACATGGTGGTATTGCCCGGTCGAGAAGTGGATACCGGTGCCATTGCCGCGAGTGTGGAGGCTGCACTGATGGCAGCCGGCCTTGATCCGCTGGTGGATGACCGCGAGGAATCAGCCGGGGTCAAGTTCAATGATGCAGACCTGATCGGATTGCCGGTGCGCCTCACCGTCAGCGAACGCGCGTTTAAACAGGGCGGTGTGGAGATGAAGCTGCGTGCCTCCGCTGAGTCGCGAGTGATAGCGTTGGACCAGGTTGTGACGGAAGTGCGTAGCACGATCGATCTCCTGTCACAGATTTAGCACACCGCTTTCTACATTAATAGAAGAGAGTACAATATTACTCATGAAAAAACCTGAGCCTTTAGTTCCCATGTCCCTGCCTGATCTAACCGCGGCTGAACGCGATGCTGTGATGTCCGTGTTGAATACCCCCAACTTGAGCATGGGGCCGCAAATCAATGAATTTGAACGGGAATTCGCCCGCTACATCGGTGCTCACGATGCGATCGGGGTAAACTCCGGTACAGCGGGTCTGCACCTGTGCGTACGCGCTGCGGATATTCGCCCGGGTGACCTGGTGCTGACCACCCCGTTTTCTTTTGTGGCTTCCACCAACGTGATCCTGTTTGAAAAAGCCATCCCGGTGTTCGTGGATGTGGATTCGCGGACCGGTAACATGGATACAGCGCAGGCTGCCAGGGCGGTGAGAGATCTGGCGGAAGGCGGGAGTGCTGCACAACGCTGGTTGCCGCGCAGGGGGGCTGAGAGCGCGGGGAAATTGAAGGCCATCCTGGCGATCGATGTGTTCGGGCAGCCGGCTGATTACGATCAAATTCGGCCGTTGGCTGAACAACATCACCTGAAATTGATCGAGGATAGCTGTGAATCTCTTGGGGCGGAATATCGTTCTCAACGTGTCGGTTTGCAGGGGGATTACGGCGTTTTCGCCTTTTACCCCAACAAGCAGATCACCACGGGTGAGGGGGGGATGATCGTGACCGATGACCGGGAAGCCGCGCAGTTGATGCGCGCGCTGCGCAACCAGGGACGCGCCCCCGGTGATACCTGGCTGCAGCACACTCACCTGGGTTACAACTACCGCCTGGATGAGATGAGCGCTGCATTGGGGCTGACGCAACTCAGGCGTAT
>CAYWVP010000146.1:0-4676 GCA_964461605.1 uncultured Anaerolinea sp. | reverse complement strand
ACCGCGTGCGCTCGCTGCCCGATGGCGTCGCCCAGGTGCTCGAGGAGTACCTCGACGACCGCGCCATCCGCATCGGCAAGACCTCCGCCGCGACCCCCGTTGTGCAGGAGTACCTCATCGATGACCTCAGCAAGCTCGCCCCGCAGGAACCACCCGCCGCCAGCCTGGCCTCCGCGCAATTGAAGATCGGCGACCTCTGCCCTGAGTGCGGCGTGGCCGCCGTCATCAACGAAGAAGGCTGCCGCAAATGCTACTCCTGCGGCTTCTCGGAGTGCTGAGAGCGGAGTGGAGAATAGTGAGTGGTGATTAGTGATTAGTAAGGTGCGCCGATGGCGCACCTTTTTTGTGCCTGTCGTTGCGAACTCCTTGCTTTTTGAAGCGCAGGTGAGCAATCCCCATCTCTGACTTACACTAAGTCTCTACGTTTTTACGAGAAATCAATCCGTAAGGGTGATTCACATGATCTCCGAATAGTTTTTATGAACAGATATTTAAACGAATCCCCTCTCGCCTCCCCGGTGTTCAAATAAATGTGAAACAAGTCACCCCCGGAAAACGCACTCCCTTTGTGTATAATAAATCAAAGCATCACCCACGGAACAGGAGGCACGCATGAGCAACATCAGGATCATCACAGATACCGATTCCAGCCTTCCCGCTGAACTCGCGGCAAGGCACAATATTTACCAGGTACCCATCACCATCCAGTTTGGTGATGAGACTTTCGAGACCGGCATCAGCATCAACGATAAGCAGTTGTTCGAGAAGATCGACGCTCTCGGCAAATTGCCCACCACTGCCGCACCCTCACCCGCCGCTTTCAAATCCGCGTATGATAACGCCTTCAACACCGGCGCAGAGTCCGTCATCTGCATCACCGTCGGCAGTAAGATCAGCCGAACCTACGAATCTGCCCTCGCCGCCTGCGAAGACTTCCCCGGCAAACTGATCACCGTTGTCGATTCCGACTATCTCTCCCTCGGACAGGGTTTCATGGCGCTCGCCGCGGCGGAAGCCGTTGCCAATGGTGCCACGCACACGGAAGCAGTGCAGGCTGCGCGCGATCTGATGCCCCGCCTGCATTTATACGGCTCGCTTACCACCCTGAAATATCTCGCCATGGGCGGGCGTATCGGCCAGTTCCCGGCGAAGATGGCCAATCTTTTCGACATCCGCCCGGTGATGACGATGATCGACGGTAAACTCGGCCTGCTGGAAAAGGTGCGCACCCACCGCATGGCAATGAACCGCCTCGTGCAACTGATGGAGAAATCGGTCAACGGTAAAAAGATCGTAAAAGCCGGCATCGTACACGTCAACAATCTTGAAGATGCTGCTGTGCTCGAAGCCCGTTTGCGTGCCGATCTGCCCATGCCGCGCGAGATCCTCGTCGCGGAGTTTACCCCGGGGCTATCGGTCCACGGCGGTACAGGCCTGGTGGCCGCCTTGCTGGTCACCGAAGATTGAACTTTTCCTGATAAACCAAAAACCCACCTGTAAACCAGGTGGGTTGCTTAATCAAATTCTATCTGAATTTCAAACGGCGATGTTGTCAGCCAGGCGTATCTGCACGGGTTTCCCCTTGATGCGGTACGATTGCTTGCTGTGCTTGAGCACGGATTGCACGTGCTTTTCCATCACATCCACCAGCGAGTAGTTGGGTTGAATGTTGATCTCCCCGATCGCTTTGCCCGGGATGCCCGTCTCTCCGGCAATTGCCCCCACAATATCGCCCGGCCGCAGCCCGCTGCGGTTGCCCAGGTTCATCCACAGGCGCACCATACCGGGTTCAACGAACGCGTCCACAGCCTTGTCTTTGCCGTTGGATCTGGTGGGCTTACCGGAACCCTTGCTTCCGTTCTGCTTGCTGCTGGCTTCGGTCTTCCAATCAGAAGCGTTGGAGGCTTCCAATAGCTCCTTGATCGGAATTTCCGCGCTGTTGGCGCGCAGCAACCGGATCAAGCCAACCGCGACCTCGTCACTGTTGAACCCGCTCGTGCGTAATTTGTCCAGCAGCTGTTTCTCGGTGTGGTTGACACCGGCCAGCAACTGGCCGCTCACCTGCTCGATCAAGCGCTCATCGCGTTTCTGCTGCACTTCTGCGGCGCCGGGCAACTGGGTTTCAGTCACCGGCTGGCGGGTGTATGCCTGGATCTGGTTCATGCGGCTGCGTTCACGCGGGGTAAGCAGGGTAATGGCAACACCCTTTTTGCCCGCCCGTCCGGTCCGTCCGATGCGATGCACATAATCTTCCGCGTCCTGCGGCATGTCATAATTGAAGACGTGTGACACGTCGTTGATGTCAAGTCCGCGCGCGGCAACATCCGTTGCCACCAGCTGGGTCACGATCCCCTTGCGAAAGCGGTTCAATACCAGTTCACGGCGTGACTGGTTCAGGTCGCCGTGCAGCGAATCTGCCGAGAAACCCCGGCGCATCAGTTCATCCGCCAGGTCCTGTGCTTTGGCCTTGGTACGCACAAAGATCAGCGCGCTGGATACTTCATCGGTCTCCAGCAGGCAGCACAATGCCGGCAGCTTGGTTTCTTCACGGACGCGGTAAAACTTCTGTTCAGTTTCTGCCACGGTCATCTGTTTGGGATTAATGCTGACCTTGACCGGATCATTGAGGTATTTTGCCGCCAGTTTCTGGATCTGTGCGGGCAGCGTGGCGGAGAATAATGACATCTGCCTGGATTCCGGGAGTTCATTCAAAATGGTCTCGACATCATCGATAAAACCCATTTCAAGCATTTCATCCGCTTCGTCGAGTACCAGTACTTCCACCTGGCTGAGGTCAAGCTTGCCCTGCCGGATAAAGTCCAGCAAGCGACCGGGTGTTCCCACCAGAATGTCCACTCCGCGGCTCAGCCCTCTGGTCTGTATCTCGTACGATTGACCACCGTAAACCGCCAGCACCTTGCTGCCGGAAACCCTGGCAAAACCTGAAGTCGCGTCCGCGACCTGTTTAGCCAACTCGCGGGTAGGTGCAAGCACCAGCGCACGCGGTGTTCCGTTGCCCTGTCCGAGGCGTTGCAGGATCGGCAGCATAAATGCCGCCGTTTTCCCCGTCCCGGTCTGTGACTGGGCCAATACGTCTCTGCCGCTCAACATCAGCGGGATCGTCTCTACCTGGATCGGCGTTGGCTGGGTGTAGCCCAATTTTTCAACAGCCTGCAGATATTCTTCTTCCAAACCTAATTCTGAAAAACTTTTGTTCATTCAATTCCTTTTCGCATAAAAAAATACCCTCCGGTACCGGCTGGGTATCTTGAACCTGGCACGATGTTCTGGCGTTCTCACAACGCGGGTGCTAGTATATCATGGAATTTCAATATTTGGAGGAATTGGAATGAATTCCTCCAGAATCTGTAAGATTGACTGGTTCGGGTGCAGGTCCAATTTTCTTTTCACACTGCCGTATAATATAGAAAAATCAGAACTGGGAGCGTGCGAATGGCTAAGCGACTTGTCCTAGTAGCGGGAAATATCGGATCAGGCAAGACCTCCCTCACCGAACGTATCGGTGAACGTCTCAAATGGCACACGGCCTATGAGTCAGTGGTCGATAACCCATACCTGCCGGACTTTTACCAGAGTATGAAAGATTGGGCGTTCCATCTGCAGGTTTACTTCCTGGGGCACCGCGCCCAACAGCACCTCGATATGTTTAACGACCCACGCCCTGCCATCATTGACCGCAGCATCTACGAAGACGCCTACATCTTTGCCCGCGCCTTGCACGAAATGGGCAACATCAATGAACGCGATTATGCTACCTACCGTAAGGTTTTTGACCTGGTGACCCGCAACCTGCCTAACCCCTCCCTCCTCGTTTACCTGAAAGCCCCGGTGGATACCCTTATCGACCGGATCCAATCCCGTGGACGGGACATTGAAACAACCATCAGCCGCGATTACCTTGCCCTTCTCGACAGCTTTTATACTGACTGGATCAGCAACTTTGACCTCTGCCCGGTATTGACCCTGCGCACCGATGACCTCGATTTTGTCCATGAACCCAGGCACCTCGATACCGTGGTTCAAAAGATCAAAGAGAAACTCTCCGGCCGGGAAGAGATCATCTTCCATTAGATAGCGTTTTTGGGAATCTGCCATGTCCCGCTTATTTACGGCTGCAACTAAACTCATCTCTTTGCGTATATTAGCTAGACAAAATAAACTCGCGGGGCTACAGTGACGCAATTGGACCCTCAATGGATCGAAAAAGCCCGCCATGGAGATGATGAAGCCTTCACCATGTTGGTAAATACCTACCAGACTCCGGTTTACAACCTGTGCTACAGGATGCTTGGAGAATCCACCGCAGCGGAAGATGCTGCACAGGAGACATTCTGGCGAGCTTATCAGAACCTCAAACGTTATGATCCACAGCGGTCCTTCGCGACCTGGCTGCTCTCCATTGCTGCACATTACTGCATCGATCAGCAACGCAAGCAAAAAGTGGGCATCTTCGAGTTGGATGAATACCCCGATTTTGATCTTCCGGATCCGGGAATCCCAAACCCCGAAGTTGAGGTGATCGACAATGATGAAGATGAAGCGCTGCACAGAATGATCAACGAGCTCAACCCGCCGGATCGTGCAGCAGTGATATTGAAATACTGGTATGGATGTTCAGAGGAAGAGATCAGCCAGATCCTCTCCCTTACGGTCAG
>CAYWVP010000145.1:0-4702 GCA_964461605.1 uncultured Anaerolinea sp. | reverse complement strand
GAGATGCGTACCGCGCCGGATGCCTTCGCATTGATGCACAAACGGAATTCATCGTATGTCAGGCGCTGCTCGTGATCCGGACGGTTGAAACATGAGGTAAGCTCTTCAGGCAGGATGTGCAGCGCCAGCTCACCAGCACCCGGGTTACAGAAACAGCCGGTGCGCAGCGAGATTCCGTGCAGGCTGGCCTGCTGCTCGATCCAGCGGTGATCGATCACTGCGCCTTCGCGGGTGAAGAAGTTGGTTGAGATCGCTCCGCCGCGTTTTTTGGTGTCCGCCGGGCCGTAGATCTTGATGAGCGGTTTACCGTTGGTATGCTTCATCTCCTTCAGATTCATCAACAACCAACCCGTCAGGCAGCGTACACGCTCGTGCACCAGATCCAGCCCCATCGCTTCAAGATGTTCCAACCCAATGGTAACCGCCGGAATGTTGAGGAAATCCAGGGTACCATCCTCAAAAGCGGCCGGAGCATCAGCGAGGTAATGTTTCTCACCCTGCACGGATGCTACGGTGATCGTTCCACCGGCGAACCAGGGACGCTGGAGTTTTTTCAATACGGAACGTCGGGCGATCAGCGCGCCAACCCCGGTCGGGTAGCCAAACATCTTATAAAAAGAGATGGAGACGAAGTCAGCCGGCCAGGCGGTAAGATCAAGGCGATTCGTGGGGGCAAAGGCCGCGGCATCCAGCAGCACATCCCAACCTGCTGCGTGGGCTTTGTGGATCCACTCCAATGGATGCTGGACGGAGGAAAAATTGGATTGCGCCGGGTAGGCAAACAGGTTGTTACAGTTCCCGCGGGCATTCTCCAGGTAATCATCCAGACTGTCCTCTGCCACGCGCAAGCGCGGCGGCAGCACAGGCAGGTATTTCACCCGGGCTCCTTTGGCAAGGGCGTATTCGCGGATGCCATTGACCGAATTATGGTTGTCAAAGGTCAACAAATACGTGCACTGGTCGCCAAAGGGATAGGCTTCACCCACCAGTTTGAGCGCACCGCTGGCGTTGGAGGTGAAAATGACCACATATTCGTCTTCCGAAGCGTTGAAAAAGCGCAGTACAGCCCGCCTGGCCTGATTCACCAATTCAGTAGCCGCACTGGAAGTGGGGTTGCTGGAATGCGGGTTGCCATACACTCCCTCCAACAGCAAACGCTGATGCTGGAGAACCTGTGATTCAGCGTAGAGCCCTGACCCGGTGTAATCCAGGTACACCTGCCCAAGGCGATCGAGCCGGCTGTAATCAAGCTCGCGCAGCTTATCCAGGCTGGTGGTGGTTGAATACTCAGAAAACTTTTCGAGGAAACGGGAATATCGGGTATTGGTCATAGCAGGATTAAACCATATTTTTTGTAAAGCGGTTGCCCTGCATCCACTATAATTGAACCATGAATGAAATTCGCGAACTGGCACAAAGGTTGGGAGATGTTCCGCAATTCAGAAACATCCCCGGTGAAGAGGTGGTTTCGATCATCCAAATGGGTGATTTGCGCAATTATTCACAAGGCGAGATCATTTTTCACGAGGATGACGAGTGCGCAGGAATGTTTGTGCTGATCAAAGGAAAAGTGATCTTGAACAAACTCGGACCGGAAGGCCAGGAAGGGGTGATCAATGCCCTGGAACCGGTGATCATGTTCAACGAGGTGGCCGCGTTGGATGGCGGTCCGAACCCGGTCAGCGCGGCGGCACAAGCGGATTGCCGGCTCTGGCATATCAGCCGGGAAAACATGCAAGCGCTCATCCTGCAATACCCGCAGATCGGCCTCAGCCTGCTGGGTGTTCTCGCCATGCGCAACCGCCAGCTGGTAAATTATTACAGTGATTTATCCTTCCGCAGCGTGCACGCCCGGCTGGCAAAACACCTGCTGGATTTGAGCCGCCAGGGTGAGAACCCGATCGACCGCAAACAGAATCCGATCAGGCTTATGGCGGCGCGTATCATCACCACGCCTGAAGCCATCAGCCGCACCTTACGAACCTTCAGTTCAACCGGACTGATCCATTACAACAGGCTGGAAATCCGGGTCAGCGATCTCGATGGACTGAATGAAGCTGCCCAGTTGAATTTCTGATCATTGATCCAATTACCCAATAATTGATTTAAATCAAAGACTTCTGAAGGTCAATCTGTTATCCTGTAGTTTAGTAACTTCCCACACAGGAGTACGCTCATGACATGGATTGGTAATCGCTTTAAGTTCCTGTTTCGCTCGACGAAAGGGCTGATTCTGGTCGCCATCGCCTTTGCTGCACTCATCTCCGCTTTTTTTGGCCTGCTCTCGGGGCCGATGGCAGATTACGGCGTTAAGGATGTGGTGGTAAAAGCCCTCAACATTGACCTGCAACCGGCCGAAAGAGAAGGCCGCCTGATCGCCCTTTATCACACCCTGGCAATGGTGATGATCGCGGTCGAGGTATACATGATCACCGACCTGCTGAAGATGAAGGATCATCAGCGCCTGTCGATCAACAGCACGGTCACGATCGGCTATCTGATGGTCATCTTTGGCGGACTGCCCTTCGCTTATTGGGGGCACAACTGGGTGCTGCATGGCATTTATATTGCCGGGCTAACGCTCATTTTCTTCGCCGGCTGTCTACTCCTCGTGGCATTATGGCCGTGGCAAAAAGACCTGAAACTTAAAGATAAAGAATACGCACACACGAGGAAGGGTTTCGACCTGGAAAGGGTCGCCTTCTTCATGGTCGCGTTGGTGACGTTGATCTCGGCAATCTTCGGCGCCGTACCCGGATCTTTTTTCGGCAACGGATTTGAGACCTTCCTGGCTGAAAACGTGGTGCGCGAACCGCACAAGACCGCACTTGACCTCTCGATCATCGGGCATCTGCACATCATGCTGGCACTCATCGCCATCATGTGCGCATTGATCATCGGCAGATGGATGGACTTCAAGGGCATTCTACATAAAATTGCCATGCCGTTGTACATCGTCGGCTCGTTCGTGCTTTCTATGGGCACCTGGCTGGTGGTGAAATTTGAAAATATTGCGCACGCCATCATCTACGGCGGATCGACCATCGCCATGCTGGGTGCGTTGCTGCTGGTCATCTTCTCATGGAAAAAACTCATTCGCGAAGGGTTGGATGCGAAGGGCATCCGCAAGGGAAATTTCTTCCAGGGTATCGCCGCTTTGATGAGAGACCCGATCAAATTCGGTCCCACCTGGCAAATGGTCTTCATGAATTTCACCGTCAGCGGTATCGGTATTTTCACCGCGGTCAAGCTGGACGAGATCTTCCGCCAATGGCAGTTCATGGATGAGCGCTCGCTGTTGACGGGTCACTGGCACATCCTGGCCACGCTCACAGCCACGATCCTGCTTCTGTATTACGCAGACCTGGCAGGACTGAAAGGTAAGGCACGCAAGTGGTTCGGCTGGCTGGTGATCATTTTCTCCGATGTGGCGTTTGGTGCAGTGACCATCTACGAAATGAAACGGCTGATCGTTGCGGAAGGTGCACAACAACCGCTGGTGAACCGGGCTGTACTGGCCGGGGATATCGGCGTTATCACGTTACTGGTCGCCCTGGCAGCATTGATGGTGTGGCGCTTGATCGACCTCTTCAAAAAGAAAGGCAGGTGGGTTTCAGAAATTGATCACCGCCTGGAGAAAAAAGAGGAGGTGAAAAAATGAAAAAACTGATCATTTTCCTTGCCATCGGACTACTGCTCAGCGCCTGTCAACCGGTTGATTTCCAGGAAAAACCACCCGTCTTCGATACCGGGATCGACCCGAACGCATGGGTAACCGTTCCGGCGGGTGAATACCTGCAGGGACAGTTCAACAAAGAAGTGACCATCGAGTATGACTACGAGATGATGGTAACCCCGGTGACTGTTGCCCAATACGCGGATTATCTTAATGAAGCGCTGTCCGCCGGTACGATCAAGATCGTTGATGACCAGTTGGTTGGTTATTACGAGGGTGAGCCTTTCCAGGCAGGAAGGCACGAAGAGGAGTTCCCTGCTGGAGATTACGTGCACATCCCGCTGGCAGATGAGTTTTTAAGATTGAGCTATGATGGTGCCCGGTTCACAGCCAAGGAAGGTTGGGAAAACCACCCCATGACCGTGGTATCCTGGTTCGGCGCTCATGCTTATTGCCAGTCCTATGACTGGCGCCTGCCCACTGAACTGGAGTGGGAAAAGGCGGCGCGCGGGACGGACGGACGAGCCTTTCCATGGGGAGATGAAGCAGCGCGCAACAACGCCAACTTCTACTTCAGCCGTGACCCGTTCGAGAACATGAAAACCTTCGGTTCACGCACCACACCGGTTGGTTTTTACAACGGAAAAGTGTATGATAGTTATCAGACCCTCAATTCAGCAAGCCCTTATGGGCTCTACGATATGGCAGGCAATGTATGGCAGTGGACTGGAGATGATTACGATTCTCAACATTACCGTTACATGCGCGGGGGCAGCAAGGATGTTTACGAATTGAACCTGCGCGTGTGGGCACGCAACAACGCGACCCCGACCTTTACCAGTCCGGGCGTGGGATTCAGATGTGCACGGGACAATTAGCAGGAGTAGCAGTGAACAGGATTCGGACCAAGTTCAAACAATACTGGCCGCTGATCAAAAGCATGCAAACCGCACTGCTGACGGTTACCGGGATTGCCGGATATATGAGCGCGCGCTGCCCGTTCACACACTGGACGACCATGACCGG
>CAYWVP010000144.1:0-4724 GCA_964461605.1 uncultured Anaerolinea sp. | reverse complement strand
GCGTTGTGCAGCACGGCGATGCGTAAAGGCTTTGTACCATCCACCTTCTTGAAGAAGCTGGAATACAATGTCTCCAGTGCGCGTGCCCGGGTACGCGAGACATCCCCCGCCTCCACCGTACCGGTCTGATGGTTAACGCGGATCTGGGGTTTGATGTTCAAGACATTACCAATAAATTTCGCTGCTCCTGAGATTCGTCCGCCCTTCACCAGGTATTCGAGCGTATCCAGCACAATGTGGTAATGCAGACGCTCCCTCACTTCTTCAACCGCAAGAACCATTTCGTCCAGGCTGCCTCCGGCTTCACGTGCCCGCGCTGCCGCCAGCACCTGCCAGCCGAGGCTCATGGAATTGGATTTGGAATCCAGCACGCGCACCGGCGCGCGGAAGGTCTCAGCTGCCGCCCTGGCAGACTCGATCGTCCCGCTCATTGCGCCGCTGATCGTAACCACCAGGATCTCATCAGCCCCGGCAGCAAGTGCATCTTCGTAAGCGCGGGTAAAATCCTGCGGGGTCGGCTGCGACGTTGAGGGATGGTGAGGAGTTTTACCCAGCCGTTCGTAAAATTCCCCGGGAGTGATCTCTATCCCGTCCAGGAACTGCTCCCCTCCCCACACGATCGTCAATGGCACAGTGTGGATCTGATATTTTTCACGCAAGTCAGCGGGTAAATCGTTGGTGCTGTCGGTGATTATTGCTATTTGACTCATCGTTATTTCCTTTACAAGTAAATTTCGTGAATGATCAATAATAATAGAAGAGAACAATCCACACGAAGAGTAACCTAGGATATATTTTATCGTTTTCCACAAAAATGCCACAGGTAACCAGGCATTACATTTATCCTGTTTTGTCTGACAAGCGCTATATTTGCCTTGTAATCAGTTTTTTTTCATGCTATCATCAACTTAGCAAAGCAAGAAATGTAACATCCGGCAAGTTATCCGCCATTTGAAAAATGACGTATATGTTTAATTTTTAACGTTAATTGAAAGCGAGGTGAGTTACCGGAAGCAAATCCAATCCCCTGAGCCTTAACTAGCGATCCTAAAGTTCTCACCCCACATCGGCGGATAGGCGATTTCCGAAACAGGGTGACAAAACCCGCAAGACGAACAAAAAATCTAAGAAAGACAGGACATACCATGATCAATCCTCATCCAGGACTCCCAGAGCTAGAGTATGTAAAACCCGCCAGCCTTTCAGAAGCATGCAAGTTTTTGGCGGAACACGACGGAGCTGCCAGGCCTTTCTCAGGCGGTACTGACTGCTTCGTTAGACTACGTGACGGTGTAATGAAACTCGACTACCTGGTCGACATCAAAGGTCTTGATGGTACAAATGAGTTAACCTTTGACGCCAAGAAAGGTCTGACGATTGGCGCTGCTGTAACGATGAACCAGGTGGCCAGGAACAAAGATGTGATCAAGCATTACCCCAATCTGGTTCAGGCAGCCAATTCAGTCGCCAGTTACCAGTTGCGCAACCGCGCCACTGTAATCGGAAACATCTGCAATGCCTCACCCGCCGGAGATACCATCGGTACCTGCCTGGTGCTGGACGGTGTATTAAATGTAACGGGAACTGAGGGAAAGCGCGCAATCCCCTTGAGTTCCTTCTTCCTCGCTCCCGGCCGCACCGTGCTCAAGGCTGGCGAGGTGGTCACCTCGATCACCCTGCCCCCGCCTCCCGCCGGAATGGTGGGCGTGTACAAAAAGTTGGGACGCAATGTCATCAGCGATCTGTCCATCGTGGGTGTTACCGTAATGGGTTACCCATACAGTAAGTCACCCTCTGGATACGCTTTCCGCATTGCCCTGGCCTCAGTTGCACCGGTTCCCATGGAAGCGTTGAAAGCTGAAGCTATTCTCTCTGAAAAGAAAATCACAGCCGAAACCATTGCCGAAGCGGCAGAAGCTGCCATGAACTCGGTAACCCCCATCGATGATGTTCGCGGTTCAGCACGTTATCGCAAACAGATGGTGCGCAACCTCACCCGCGAAGCACTCACCGAAGTGTGGGCAACATTAAACAAATAGCCCCGGCTGTTTGCATATTACAGGAGGATTCAATGTCTTATTCAAGAATTACACTCACCGTGAATGAAGTTGTCGAAACGGTGGATGTTCCACAACACATGACCTTACTCCAAATGCTGAGGGAAAAGCTTTCTCTCACCGGTACCAAGAACGGCTGCACAGCCGGCGAATGCGGCGCTTGCACGGTCATGATGAATGATGAACCGGTGAACAGCTGTATGGTACTGGCTGCCGAGTGTGATGGCGCGAACATCCTTACCGTGGAAGGTCTTGCCAAGCAAGGCAAACTCAGCAAGCTCCAGGACACCATCATCAAGACCGGTGGTGTGCAATGCGGTTTTTGCACTCCCGGTATGCTGATCTCAGCGACTGCCCTGCTGAAACGCAATCCCCATCCCACTGAAAACGAGATCCGGGAAGCGCTGGTAGGTAACCTGTGCCGCTGCACTGGCTACTACAGAATCGTTGAAGCTGTTAAAGAAGCGGCTGGTGGATAAGCCTTCCGACACAGTAATAGATAAAAAACAGGAGAAATCCTTAAAGGAGCCGAAATATGGCAAACGCTAAATCAAAAGAAAAAAATCCAACTGTGGTCGGCGCGAGTGTCCCGCGTAACGATGTTCTGGAAAAAGTAACTGGTTCAGCGACCTACCTGGATGACATCCAGTTCGGTAAAAATTTACTTTACGCCCGCGCAGTACGCAGCCCGCACCCGCACGCGCTCATTAAACGCATTGATACCAGCAAAGCGGAAAAATTCCCCGGTGTAAAAGCCGTTGTAACCGGAAAAGACTTCCCGGAACGCATTGGCCTTTACCTCAAAGACAAGACCATCTTCGCCACTGACCGTGTGCGCTTCCTCGGTGAGCCGGTGGCCGCGGTCGCTGCTGTCAGTGAAGAGATCGCACAAAAAGCCTGCTCGCTCGTTGAAGTTGAATATGAACCCCTGGAAGGTGTGTTTGACGCCGAGTACGGTGCTTCAGAAAAAGCTCCCCTGCTGCATCCTGACCTGGGCAAGTACGAATGCGTGAACTTCATTTTCCCCAAAGCCGGCACTAACATCTCCAACCACTTCAAGATCCGTAAAGGCAACGTTGAAGCCGCGTGGAAAGAATGCGCGTTCATCGTTGACAAGACCTACAAGATCCCCCACATTCAACACGTTCCCATCGAGCCCCATGGCGCCGTTGCCATGATGGATCAAAAAGGCAAAGTGACCCTGTGGGCTTCCTCCCAATCACCGTTCGCCCAGCGCAACCTGGTTGCCAAGGCTTTGCACATTTCCCATAGTGACCTGCGCGTAATCGCACCGCTTGTGGGTGGTGGATTCGGATCCAAGGCTGGTTTGACCATGGAAGCCATCCCGGTTGCCCTGGCCACCAAGCTGCCCGGTGTCCCCATCAAATTCATCCTCACCCGCGAAGAAGAGTTCTACACCAACTTCGTGCGCCAGGGTTTGACCATCCACGTCAAAGTTGGCTGCGACAAAGATGGAAACCTGCTCGCGCTCAAGAACACCATGTATTGGGACGGTGGTGCTTCCACCGAATACGGAACCAACATCACCCGTGCCGGTGGTTATTCCAGTTCCGGCCCGTATGACATCCCCAACGTGGAAACCGACAGTATCTGCGTGTACACCAACCATCCCATCGGAGGTGCTTACCGCGGATTCGGTATGTCTGAACTGCACACCGGTATTGACCAGGCAATCGATGAACTGGCTGAAAAATCCGGCATCGAAAGGGTCAAATTCCTCAAGCAGAACGCCATTGCTGAAGGTGACATTGTTGTGACCGGAATGACCATGCACGCCAACGGTATTCAACAGTGCATCGACAATGTAGCCAAAACGATCGAGTTCTCAAAGAAGGAAAAACCCTCCTCACCTGACCGCCTGCGCGGCAAGGGCATCGCCATTATGTGGAAAGCCCCTGCAATGCCCCCCAACCCAGGGTCGAGCTCGTGGGTCGAGCTTTCTGAAGACGGCAAAGCCACCGTGGGTTTGGGTGGACAGGAGATCGGCCAGGGCACCTTTACCGTTATGGCACAGATCGCCGCCGAAGCATTGGGCGTGAAGTACGAAGATGTGCGCATTGCCGGTCCGGTAGACACCCAGTACAGCCCTTACGAATGGCAAACTGTTGCCAGCCGGTTGACCTGGAGCATGGGAAATGCCGTGCGCCTCGCCGCCCTGGATGCCCGCAAACAGATCCTGGATGTTGTAGCAGAAGCCTGGAGTGAAACCCCGGAAGACCTGGACATCGTGAACGGAATGGTGGTCTCGTATAAGAGCGAGCAGGAAACCCCGTTGGCGAACCTGGTTATCTACGGTCTGCCCAGGAAGAATGACGAAGGCTGGATGGGTGGCCCGATCGTGGGACGCGGTTCATTCATGCCCAAGTACGTTACCAACCTGGATCCGGAGACCGGTCAGGGTCCGCGCGCGGTTGTACACTACACCGTGGGCTGTGAAGGTCTGGACATTGAGATCGAAAAGAGCACCGGCAAGATCCATGTCATCAGAGCGGGTGCATCGTTTGACGTTGGTAAGGCGATCAACCCCGCGCTGGTCAAAGCCCAGGTTGAAGGTGGTTTCGTTCAGGGCTTAAGTTCTGCTCTGTTCGAAGAGATCCGCCTGCGCAACGGCGTGATGACCAATCCGAGCTTTGTGGATTACCGCAT
>CAYWVP010000143.1:0-4739 GCA_964461605.1 uncultured Anaerolinea sp. | reverse complement strand
GGAAGATGACAGTGGTTTCATTTTTTCACATTCCAATAATTTGACATGACCTGACAATCACACTACAATCAGTGTTAGGTGACTGCAGCGCGATCGCGCGCATGACATTGGGGATTGATTCCCCCGGGGACTAGGACCATCGGACAAAATCAAAACACTAGCAACCGGTACGATCAGAAAACGTATATCCTATCAGGAGGTTAGAAAATGCCAAAATTTGAAAGAGAAATTGAAATTGATGCACCAATCGAAAAAGTATGGGAAGTGATGACCAATCCCAACTTCTGGCCGCAGTGGTTTCCCGGTATAGAAAGCGTGACCAACGCTTCGCAAACCGAGGAGGGTCCCAGTTTTGAATTCACCAATGAAAAAGGAACCGGCCGCGGGGTCATCGTCAAAATGGAAACGCTGCGCAAGCTGGAGATCATTACCCAGATCGGCAACGACAAGGACAAGCATGAATTTGAACTGAAACCGAGCGGCGGATTCTTCGGTCTCAAGGCGGATGAATGCAAGATTGAGTATGAGCTGGATACATTGATGGGCGGCGGTATCCTGGGTAATTTTGTTGCAGGCGGCAATCCCATCGATGCGATGAAGGTAAAGAAAACCTTGCATTTGCTGCGGAAACTTGTTGAAAGTCAATTAACCGCCAAATAAAATTGAGTGTCTCTCGCACACTCAAGGGTTGAACCTGCAAAGGAATTAGCTATCCGGTTTTTTGAGCAAAAGATCCCAAGTAGAGGAAAAGGAGATAATTACCATGGGTTGGTTAGGTACACTAATTGTTGGTTTGATTGCCGGTTTGATTGCTTCCAGGATCATGAAAGCAAACACCGGTGTATTGATGGACCTGTTGTTGGGTGTGGCAGGCGCGTTCATCGGAGGGTTGATTGCCCAATTGTTGACCGGGGTTCCTCTTTCCGGAGGGATCAACCTCTGGAATATTCTTGTAGCCCTGGGCGGTTCAGTGCTTATCATCTGGGTATATCGCCTGATCAAGGGCAGAAAATAGACCTGGCTTTAAACTACAGGAACAACATTCTCGGGAGGCAAACCTCCCGAGTTTTTAATTAATCCTAAAGTTGCTCAAGGATACCTTTTATTACTGATTTTTACCCTGCGGGTGAATTCCCAAGGAAACTACCCTGAAAGTTCCATTAAGTGTTGGTTCTCCTGGCGACAAACCTGCTACCGTTTCCTTGCCACTGCACAGCACAATAACCTGATCGGTTGATCGAATTCGTTCTGGTTGTTATCCATTCTTCCAAAGCGCAGCTAAAAAGCACAGGATGTCACTGGCGTGCGGTTGCTAAAAATACCAGGGTAGATGATGGACGACAAGTGTCTTATCAAATCCAATAGAATATCAGAGGATGATTGTATATTTCTCTAGAGTCACTATAATGAGAGATGGAAACACTCAGGGAGGTGTTACCAGAATTTGTATCCCGATAACCATAAAAGGAGATGAAAAGATGCACAAAAGATTTACGTTCGTAATTGCGCTTGTGCTGATCAGCGCCCTGCTGCTCGCATCATGCGCCAAACCGACCGAAGCTCCCGTAGCCGAACCGGAAGCCCCGGTTGCGACTGAAGCTCCCGCCGAACCGGAAGCCCCTGCTGCCACTGAAGCACCCGCCGCTACAGAGGCACCCGCCGCTACAGGAGAACTGGAAGTCTTCTCCTGGTGGACCGGTGGTGGTGAAGCAGCCGGATTGGACGCCATGATCGCCATCTGGAATGAGAAATATCCGGATATCGAATTCGTTAACGCGGCTGTTGCGGGCGGCGCTGGCTCCAACGCCAAAGCTGTACTCGCCACACGCCTTTCAGCCGGTGATCCCCCCGATTCCTGGCAGGGTCACGCCGGGCAGGAACTCATCGGTGCCTATGTAACCGCCGGTCAACTAGAACCGTTGGATGACCTTTACGCCGCCAATGGCTGGTATGAGATCTTCCCCGAAACCCTCATCCCCCTGATCTCGCAGGATGGGCACCCCTATTCCGTCCCCGTGAACATCCACCGCGCCAATGTGCTCTGGTTCAACCCCGCAGTGCTGGCTGAATACAATGTGCCTGTCCCGACCGATTTCGCCAGTTGGGTAGCCGCGCTTGAAGCCCTCAAGACTGCCGGAATGGAATCTCCGTTAGCATTGGGCGAAGCCTGGACTGAAGTACACCTCTTCGAGACCGTGCTGCTTGCCACCGTTGGCGCTGATGCGTACAACGCGTTGTGGGCGGGTACCGGTGACTGGGCGGCTCCTGAAGTGACACAGGCTATCGAGAATGTAAAAACCCTGATGACCTATGTTAACACTGACTACGCGACCCTTTCCTGGCAGGATGCCAGCAAACTCGTCGCTGACGGCGACGCCGCATTCAACGTGATGGGCGACTGGGCGGATGGTTACTTCTACGGTGATGTCGCGGGTGGAAACCTTGGACTCACCCCGCTTGAAGGATATGCCTGGATGCCGGTTCCCGGAACACAGGGTGTTTACCAGTTCCTCTCCGACTCCTTTGTGCTGCCGGTGGGTGCCAAGAACCGCGATGCGGCCATCAAATGGCTTGAGTTGTGCGGTTCAAAGGAAGGCCAGGATGCCTTCAACCCTGTAAAGGGTTCCATCGCTGCCCGCAAAGATTCGGATAAAGCCCTCTACAACGTGTACCTGCAATCTGCCATTGATGACTGGGCGAAGGATGTTGTCGTTGGTTCACTCGCTCACGGCGTGGTAGCCAATCCCTCCTGGGCTACACAGATCACCACTGACTGGGGCGCTTTCGTCATCAACTTTGACGTAGCCGCCTTCCAGGCAGCCCTTGTAGCCTCCTGCGATGCACTCGGCCCTTGCGGCGACTGATCGCGCTATTCAATAAGTAACTTAGATCATCGGGGAGCGTACGCTCCCCGATGACGATTGCAGGAACCTCGCAAATCTGCAATAATTACTATCATCTGATCAACTGAGGAAATTCCCATGCAGGATCGAAAAGAGAAGCGGTTGGCGTTTTTCCTGGTGCTGCCCTCCATAATCGCGGTGGGAATATTTGTTTACGGATTTATCGGCTGGACGACCAGGGTTTCATTCAGCGCCTGGCGGGGAATGAACCCGGATTACACCTTCGTGGGATTAAAGAATTACATCAACCTGTTTGTCAACAACCTGCGCTTTCAAATTGACATCAAGAACACTTTGATCTTTACTGCAGTTTTTGTGCTCGGATGCCTGATCCTTGGTCTTTTATCAGCCTTGCTGCTCGACCAGGGACTGAAGGGTGAAAGTTTCTTCCGCAGTCTTTTTATCTTTCCCATGGCGATCTCGTACATCGTCACCGGTGTGGTATGGCGCTGGCTGATGAATCCTGCCGCTGGCTCACGCATGAGCGGGCTCAACCTGCTATTCGATAAACTCGGCCTGGATTTTTTGATCAACAGCTGGACCTCGACCCCCACCTGGGGCATCGCCTTCCTGGCCATTCCTGCTGTCTGGCAGCTTTCCGGTTACACCATGGCGATGTACCTGGCCGGTTTGCGCGCCATCCCCGATGAGTTGCGTGAAGCCGCGCGCGTGGACGGGGCTTCAGAATTTAATATATTTCGCTACATCATCCTCCCCCTGCTGCGTCCGGTCACGCTGTCCGCCATGGTCATCCTGGGGCACATGTCGCTCAAGACCTTCGACCTGGTGATCGCCACAGTAGGCAAGCAGTTGGTGCTCGACATGCCCTCTGTGCACATGTGGCAGATCACTTTTGACGGCCTGCAGTACGGCAGCGGCGCCGCCATCAGTATCCTTTTATTGATCTTCACTGCGGTGCTTATCATTCCTTACCTCTTCTTCTCACTACGGAAGGAGACGAAGCAATGAACCTCAGCCGGAAGAGATACTGGAGTTACATACCTCTGATTTTATTGGTCATCTTCTACCTGATCCCCATTTACATCATGGTGATCACCGGATTCAAAGCCGGCGATGAGATCAGCGTGAAGACGATGTGGGACCTGCCCAAAACCATGGGACTGGAAAATTATCTAAAAGCCTTCAAACAACTGGCTCCCAACCTGTTGAACAGCTTCAAGGTGGTGATACCGGCTGCGATTCTTTCCTCGATCCTGGGATCGATGAACGGTTATGTGCTGGCGAAATGGAAATTCAAAGGCGCGGACGTCATCTTTACGCTGATCCTGTTCGGGATGTTCATCCCCTACCAATCCGTCTTAATCCCGCTGGTGCAATTCATGGACTCGATCGGTCTGTACGGCGGCATCCCCGGATTGATCCTGGTGCACATCATCTACGGTATCCCCATCACCACCCTCACCTTCCGCAACTATTACGCCAGCATCCCGAATGAACTGGTGGAGGCAGCCAAGATCGACGGTGCGGATATGCTGGGCATTTACCGCAAGATCCTGCTGCCCATCTCCATTCCCAGCTTCGTGGTCGTGTTAATCTGGCAATTTACACAAGCGTGGAACGACTTCCTGTTTTCGGTAATCCTCACCCAGCCGCAAAACTGGACGGTTACTGTGGCTTTGAACAACATCTCGGGCGGGCAGATCATCCCCTGGAACCTGCAGATGGCTGCCTCACTACTGGCTGCCCTTCCCACCCTGCTGGTGTACATCTTCCTCGGGCGTTACTTCCTGCGCGGCATGATGGCCGGGTCGTTGAAGGGGTAATATAGTTTTAACGAAAACGGCTTTCCTTTCAGGAAAGCCGTTTTTTTGTAAT
>CAYWVP010000142.1:1894-4812 GCA_964461605.1 uncultured Anaerolinea sp. | reverse complement strand
GATCCAGCACATCATCGAGGATAGCCAGCAACCTTGAACGCGAAAGAATCTCGCTGCGGCGCCGCGGGATCAATGTTTTTGTGCGAATGACTGGAAACTCTACCATGGCATTACTTAAATATAACCCAGTCCTTGCACTTGGGTCTTAACAAAAAAGTCTAGAGCTATTATATACAAGATAAGAGCCCGTGTCGGGCTCTTATCTGTCAGAGTGGTTTACGGGATCAGAATCCTGAAGTGGGAGGAGGTGTAGAGATCGGTTGCCCGGCGATCGGGCCGAGGTATTGATCATCGCCAAACGCCAGGATAGGAATGAAGATGAAAGCCAGGAAGATGAGACCGAGACCGAAACCGGTGCCCTTACCAAAGACTTTTGCCAGGTCCAATAGAACGATCACTCCAATCACCACATTAACTACTGGAACGAACATCAACAACAGCCACCACCAGGGTCGGCCAACGATCTCAAATTCGACCAGCATGTTGTAAATCGGGACGATCGCAGCCCAACCCGGTTTTCCTGCTTTGACAAAAATCCGCCACAAACAGTAAATATAAAATACGATCACAAGCATGTAAAGCAAAGTACCGATAACCCCCAATTCACCACCATATTCGTAATCCATAAGGCCTCCTTCTTAGGTTATGATATAGTTTAGCAAGCAACAAAACAAAAGTCAACTATGTAGACCATATTTATCTTATTGAGAAGTACAAAATGGACATTTTCCTCTCAAAATTTCTCCCCCTGTTCCTTTATCCTACCGGAATGATCACCCTGTTGATCGTACTGACCCTGGTGTTCTGGAAGAAACGCCGGCTTTCACTGGCTTTTCTGATCCTGGCTTTCCTGATCCTGTTGATCGCAGGGAACAAATATACCGCCACCAGCCTGTCGCGCACCCTGGAATGGCAATACCCGCCGCTCGCTGACGGAACCCGGGCTGATGTCATTGTGCTCCTGGGTGGTGGTACTGAACCTGATGTATCCCCGCGCAGCATGGTCGAGGTGAATGCCTCCGGCGACCGTGTACTTTACGCCGTGAAATTGTTGCAGGAGGGCGCAGCTCCGCAAGTACTATTGAGCGGGGGGGATATTGACTTCCTGTATGATTCCCCTTCCACGCCGGCGGATGACATGGCGACCCTGATGGAAATGCTGGGCGTACCGCGGGAAAACATGCTCATCCAAAACGCGTCCTACAACACTCAACAGGACGCCGAGTTCAGCTGCAAAATGATCAAAGAACAAGGGTTTGATTCGGTCATTCTGGTCACTTCGGCTTTTCACATGCCGCGCTCCGTCGCTCTCTTTGAAGCCCAGGGCTGCCCGGTCATCCCGGCTCCTGTTGACTTCAGCATCACCGGAGACAGTTGGGAAGCCCTCACCCACCCGAACATCCAGGAATTCCTCATTAACCTGATGCCATCCTACACGCATTTATCTGCAGTGACCAAGACAATGAAAGAATACTTCGGAATGTGGTATTACCAGTTATCGGGTATCCTGTAATTGCCAAAAATTCCTCCGGCAAAAGGACAGATTTATTAAGAACCATCTTCTAACGCACTAAATGGCGAACAGAGTGAATCTTGGTAGTCGATAAATAACGGCTGGTGAAGGGGTTCACCAGCCGTAGTTCTTTTTACCGGTTCGAGTCTACACCAGCTGCTTGCGGATCTCGGAACTGAGGAAGTCCAAAGCCCACACCACAATAATGATGGCCAGCAAGGCTGTACCTGCAGAGGAGTATTGGAGCGTATTCACGCGTTGTGAGAGGAAATAACCGATTCCACCACCACCGACAAACCCGATGATGGTCGAGATACGCACATTGATGTCCCAATGATAGATCGTGAAGGACATAAAATCGGGGATGATCTGCGGGACAACCGCATACATGACCACCTGCAGGCGGTTGGCGCCTGTGGCTGTGATCGCTTCGATCGGTCCGGAATCGATGCCTTCCACAGATTCTGAAAACATCTTTCCCAACGAAGCGGCAGTTGTGATGGATAACGCGATCACACCCGCAAACGGACTGCCAAACCCAACGATCATGGCAAATATCGTCGCCAGGACGAGCGGTTCATAGGATCGAATGATATTGAGGAAAGCCCGGACGAGGAAATAAATCGCAGATCCCAGCTTGCCTTTTCGGGTGATATTGGAAGCCGCCAGGAAACTGAGGGGGACTGCAATGATCGTTCCGATTGTGGTAGCAATGAGCGCCATGAAGATGGTAACCAGCATGGAGTCCACCACTTCCTGAAGTGTTTTGGAAGCGATTATGCGCCCTTCAGGGAGAGTAATTTCAAACGATAACTGGGCAGGCGTGCCATCGACTGCTGCGGTAATTGGCCGTAATTCCATCGTTTCAGTTAATTCGCCATTCGCATCTGTCTTTGCATTTTTCATGCTCAACAGTCCGCCATTGGGCAGTATCCAGCGAATGGAGAGTTCTGCGTTTTTCGGTAATTCGTACCCTTTTACCAACACCTTGGCTTTCGGATCGCCGCATGGTGGATCAATGACAATACGTGGACCTGAAACGGGTACATCAGGGTTCGTTACAACTCCGCAGGGAACAGGGACAACTTGTGAAACGGTCACAATCTCTGATTCCCGATCGATCAACTCAGGTGAGAGCAATTGCCCCATGATCGATTTCGCCTTGGGAAACGACGAAACCAGTTTTACCATGTCAGGATCAGTTACCTTGATGCTGAGGACCAGCAACGCGACAAATACTACGATTGCCAGAATTTTTCCCAGGGATTTTAATAATGGTTTGAGTTTATTCATATTACACCAACCGCTCCCTGATCCTGGCGCTGAAGAAGTCCATGATGATCACGACCACGGCGATTGCCACGAAGGCTGATCCCACCGCCCTGAAGTCTTGCAGGACGATCCA
>CAYWVP010000142.1:0-1794 GCA_964461605.1 uncultured Anaerolinea sp. | reverse complement strand
TGAATCGTGATCGCAAGCATTCCAGGAAATGGTCCCAGACCGACAATAATGACAAAAATGATCGCCATGATCAAGGCTTCGATGGACCGGACGATATTTAATATCGTCCGCACAACCATGTAGATTGCAGTAGTGACCGGATTGCCGGTCATCAGGTTCCTGGCAGCCAGGAAACCGAACGGGATGGCAATTAAGGCGCCGATGATCGTTGATAAAAAGGCTAATGCCAGAGTTTCATAAATACCCTGGACGATATATCCACCAACAGCTGACAATTCGATGCCGCCAATTGGACGCGATTGGGAGACCTTGATGCGGTGTATTTGGGGAACTGTGGGGTCCGGCGCAGTGGTGTGAATCAGCGGAGACACCAGCCATTCCAATGTTACGTTTCCATTGGCATCTGATGTGGCTTCAGTTTGCATCGCTTTGCCGCCAATCGGATTTTGCCAATAGAAAATGGTTGTCTCGTTAGGCCAGAAGCCCTCCCCATGAACCTTGATCGTACTTCCCACAGTGGCGCATGGCTCTTCCACATAAACCCGGATGCCATTGGTCGTCCGGTCAGGAAGGGGCGGAGTTTCTGAACAGGGAGCCTGGATGTCGGTGTACCCTTCCAGCTTCTCAGTTTTTGGCTGTGTAAAATCCAGCCTGAACATCTGTGTAATGATGCTTTTGGAGCGGTTGGCGTTTTCAATCAGGGCTTGTAAATTAAATTCTGTAACCTGACCCCCGATACCATAAGCCATCAATAACCAGAGAAGAATTGGAATGACTGCATTACGCCCTTTCGGATAAGCAGCTACATCCCAGATGTTCCATAACCAGATCAGACCTGGAACGATAAACCAAACCGGTTTTCCGTACCAGATAACTACACCCAGCGCCGTAGCAAATGCGAGAAATATGGCGATTCCGGCGCGGTATTTCCGTTGGAATAATTGCCCTAAACCAGGCAGGATCACAGAAAGCAGTATCGTGATCAATCTAGAGGGTGTTTTTTTATCGGTCATAAAGATTATTCAAGTGCGGTGGCGCGTAGATCCTGCGCTTCTTCACCGTACACTTCTTTGAATTTTTCGCGATTGATCTCTGACGGCAGACCCTCAAAAACCTTAACTCCGTCCTTCAAACCGATTACCCTGGTTGCGTAGCGCTGAATCAGATCGAGATAATGCAGGCTACAGATAATGGTCACATTATCTTCCTTGTTCAACCGCTCAAGATATTGCATGATGGAATGTGCCAGAACAGGATCCAGGCTGGCGACCGGTTCATCCGCGAGTATCAGAGTCGGTTCCTGCATGAGCGTGCGGGCAATACCTACTCTTTGCTGCTGCCCGCCAGAGAGGGCATCAGCCCTGCTGTGTACTTTATCGGCTATCCCCACCCTGGTCAGGGCGGCGAGAGCGCGCTGCTTTTCTTCCTGAGGGAATATTCCAAGAGTTGATGTCCAGGGGTTCAGATAGCCCAGACGACCGTTGAGTACATTGGTCATCACTGTGGAACGTTTTACCAGATTGAAGTGCTGGAAGATCATGCCGATGTGTCTGCGAATGTGGCGCAAATCAGCGCCTTTGGCAGCAGTAACATCAACCCCATTCATGGTAATTTTTCCTTCGGTTGGATCGATCAGGCGGTTGATGCAACGCAAAAGGGTGGATTTACCGGAGCCGGAGAGGCCAATGATTACCAGGAAATCTCCCTCATCGACTTCAAAACTAAGGTCTTTAAGTGCGACTGTCCCCCCCGGGTAAACCTTTGTCAAGTGTTCAACTTTGAGCACGGTTTAAT
>CAYWVP010000141.1:0-4881 GCA_964461605.1 uncultured Anaerolinea sp. | reverse complement strand
CGCCCATAAAGATCGAAGCGATAATTACGATAATAGGATTCAAGCCAGCCAATAAAGCAATGATGATCCCGGTAAAACCATAACCGCTGGAAATATCCATGCGCAGGCGGTGATGAAGACCGACCACCTCGCCAACACCTGCCAGCCCGGCGATCCCACCGCTAATCAGCATGGTGATCACGATCACCTTGGCAACATTGATCCCCTTGAATTTGGCAGCGATCGGGTTCAGTCCAATTGCTCGAATCTCGTAGCCGAATCGCGTTTTCTGGAGAAGCCATAAGACCACAACCGCCGCTACGATGGCGATGGCAAACCCGATGTGCAGCCTGGAGTTTTCGACCAGAAGTGGGTATTTCACAGCGTCTGGAACTGGTGATGATAGATAATAATGTTCTCCGGGTGCCTGCCATAATCCCGACAACAGGAACGACAAAATGTACATAACAACATAATTCAGCATTACGGTGATGATCGTCTCGTCGACTTTCAGGAACCCTTTCAGCAGCCCGGGGATTACACCGCAAATAGCACCACCGATAAAGCCTGCCACAATAATTACTATGATGTGCAAGGTCGGGTTCATGCCTGAAAAATTCGCAGCAGCCCAGTAACCCGCCATAGCGCCACAGAATAACTGACCTTCAGCCCCGATATTCATAATGTTGCCGCGAAATGCCAGGGTGACCGCTAAACTGGTCAGAATCAGGGGGGTTGCTTTTACAAGTGTTTCAAGGATTGTTTTCCAACTTCCGAATGCGCCTGAAATCAAACCGTTGATCGCTTTGCCGAAGTCCGCTCCAGAGGAGATGATCAAGATACCGGTAATCAATACCGCAATGACCAGGGCAATTAATGTCATTCCGAGCTGCCAGAAGCGGTTTACGGTTTCGCGTTTTTCGAACTTGAAGCCAAGTTTTCCGATCATGCTTGACCTCCCGTGCTTCCTGCCATCAACAATCCGATTTCCTCGCGGCTGACAGTAGGGGGAAGGTCGGCAACGATTCTGCCTTTGAAAATCACCAAAATTCGGTCTGCAAGATTCATGATTTCATCAAGATCATCAGAAAACAGCAAAATGCCAGTTCCTTTCTCACATTGTTTCAGTAACCTGTTGTGAACGTATTCGATCGCGCCCACATCAAGCCCCCGGGTCGGCATATTGGCAAGCAAACACACCGGGTTTCCCGAGAGTTCACGAGCCAGAACCACTTTTTGGATATTTCCGCCTGAAAGATTTCTTATGGGTTGTTTTGCAGTGGGGGTGGCGATATCAAAATCTCTTATGCAGTCTTCTGAAAATTGATCCACCTCTTTTGAATCCAGGTAACCACCGTTGAACTTGAAAAATCGATTCTTGTGCAACCCCAGGATCAAATTTTCGCTGATGGAGAAATCAGGTACCACACCCTCTTTCAAGCGGTCTTCAGGGATGGAGGCCATACCCATTGAGGATAAGCCCATCGAGGCGATGTCTGCAACTGATGCGTGAGTGATGTCTTTTCCCGCGAGAAGGATCGTGCCGGAATCAGTTGGCCTTACACCAACAATGGATTCAAACAACTCTTTTTGACCATTACCTGATACTCCGGCGACGCCGACAATTTCACCCGCGTTGAGGGTTAACGAGAGGTTGTGAAGCGCAACCTGTTTACGGTCGTTATGACAAGAAATTTCTTTGACCTCAAGTATCGGTTCTCCAATTGTTACCTCTGGTTTGTCCAACCGAAACACCACGTCTCTACCCACCATCATCCGCGCAAGATCTTCACGCGTCACATCAGCTGTATTTACCGTGGCAATTTTCTCCCCTTTGCGCAGCACCGTGACCCGATCGGAGACTTCAAGGACTTCGTTTAATTTGTGTGTGATGAATAGAATTGATAAACCTTCTCTTTTCATCTTTCTGAGAATTACAAATAACTTGTCAGCTTCCTGCGGAGTTAATACAGCGGTGGGTTCATCCAGAATCAGTAGTTTTACACCACCAAAGAGCGCCTTCAAGATTTCTACCCATTGCTGCTCGGCAACTGAAAGTTGCCAGATCTTTGCAGATAGATCGAGTGTGAGATCGTAATCTGCGCAAAGTTTTTCAAGCTTGCTGGTTGCTTCCGATAAATTAAGGAACATGCTGGCTGCATCAGTGCCCACAATGATATTTTCAACAACAGAAAGGGGACGAACGAGGATAAAGTGTTGATGGACCATACCGATCCCTAACCGGATGGCATCGTTTGGAGATTTTATTTCCACCTTCTTACCGTCAAAGTAGATTTCCCCGCAATCAGGGCAGTAGAAACCGTATAAACATTCAGATAAAGTTGATTTGCCTGCCCCGTTTTCACCAAGAAAGCAATGAATTTCACCAGGATTGATCTCAAGAGAAACTTCGTTATTGGCGACCACACTCCCAAAGGTTTTGGTGAGTTTCACGGTCCTCAACAAAGGTTCGCTGTTTTCCATGTTCATGGTAAATTCCTTGATAACATCAGAGTTTGGATGCCCTACGTACGAGTGTATGCAGGGCATCCATTCCTTACGCGTTTTGTTTCAGGTGTAATTCGTGTTCCTTAGTCAGAAACAGGGGTGTCCATATTGAGCGGAACTTCGAGTGTACCACTCATCAATTCTTCCTGGACTTCCAATACCTTTGTTTTTACATCGGCAGGGATCGTGTTGTCATGAAAATCAGCCAGGTTGCAACCGCCATCTTTGATACCAAACCAGACCGGATCGATTGTACCATTCCAGGGTTTGGCATCAACAACATGTCCCAACCACTCCTTGACGATATAGTCAACATGAGGCTGCCAGTTCAAAAGCGCGCTCGTGACAACCACGTCTGGTGACATCGAATACTGGTCTTCGTAGTTGCCAAAACCCTTGAGGCCATTTTCTGCAAGTGCTTCGAAGGGTCCTAAACGTTCAGCGTAAACAAGATCAGCTCCGGCTGCGATCAGGGCATAGGTGGTTTCTTTTGCCTTGGGAGGATCGTACCAACTCTCGATGAAGGAGATCTTGACCTTAACATCACTGTTCACTGATTTGGCACCATCTCTGAATCCGTTGAGAACATCATTGACATCCTCGTATGGATAACCCGCGACTGCACCAACCACATTGGTCTCAGTCATCATACCTGCTGCGACTCCCATCAAGTAAGCGCATTCGTGGACATGGGCGAAGAGGTAGTAGACATTTTCGCCGAGGCCGGTGTTTCCGGAACCAGCGATGATGAACATTAGCTCAGGATATTCGTCCATCATGTTTTTAACCTGATCAGAATAGGACTGATGAGCCCAAATGACGTCGTAATTCCCGGTGTCTGCGTAGGTTCGCATCGCCCGTTCAGCATCATCGCCATTCATGTTCTCGGAATAATCATATTCAATTTTCAGATTGTACTTGTTCTCAGCGTTGAATCGTTCAAATTCCTGGATGAGAGACTTTACATATGGTTCTTCAATGGTGGCGCCAGTGATGACGGCGATTCTTACTGAAGTGGGGGCTGTCACAACGGGCTCTTCTCCCTGTGGCGCAGCTGCGGGTTCCTGAGTAGGCTCAGGTGCTGCAGGTGCACAACTTGCCAGAAGCATTCCGGCAACAAGTAGAAGGCTAAAGATTACGAGTAGTTTTTTCCCAAACATTCTTTTTCTCCTTTTTCTGAAAAAATGAGAATCAATTGTTCTGACGACTTCCTGGTTCATTCATTGTTCGGATCCGATTATGCGTTTTCCTCCTATCCTTTGGGGAACATAGTCTATCACTCTCAGACGAATGTGCATCCAAATAAATGAATCCTTGCTTATTAAGTCTCAATCACCAGCATTTTAGCCTTCTCTCTTGTTGCGTTCCTGCAATAATGGGTATCGGCTATGAAGTCTGATCGTCCATCATTTGTTTATTAAGTCTGTTGATTAACAACGAGAAGGAGCCATTAACTTAAGAGCAAATCTATAACTCTGGGTAGAGGGTCAATTATTTTAAGGTTCCGAATTCCGATCTGTAAAATTGATATAGGCATCTTGTCTTCCCATCGATTGACCTCGACGGGAAGACAAGTAAGCCTTCTACCAGTATTCGTACCGATAATGTGTCATAAGAGGAACAATTGACTAACTAAAATTCAAACCCATTGCCGCGACGTCATCCTTCACGGCTTTGTAAATGTCCAACCATGATTGTTTTGGCATGATCGTTTTGACGTCATAAACCTGGTCGAAGCAGGAACCAAAGTTGGGGTTTGTAAACCCACCTTCGTATTTCGCGTACAGTTTCAAAACAATCTCATTTGCTTGGTTAGGAGTGAGGTGCTGATTAAAAGCCGCGTGGACAACTTCCGCATAGAATCTTGCCTCCAATCCGCTGCAATTTGGATAGACACCGTTCGTAGCGCCTAATGAATCTGAATTCAGCGCGCTAACTTCATCAACAATCGCGAGCGCAGCGGTCTCGTAAAGAATGTCTGCGGTACCCGCTCCAGCGGTTGTCCAGGCGTCCGCCATGAGGGCTAAAGGCGAGTGATTAGCAAATGCCCGACCAACGATACTGTCGACCCACATTGCCTCTTTGGTCGTCGAGGAAATCAGTTTATTGTGGATTGGGTGAAGGCAGTGCATATCCACACCGTACGCCGCGACTGAGAGGATGATGGCCGCGGTCAGAACAACAGCTGCACCTTCGGCACCACCGCCGAACCCGCCAATGATAGGATCGATCAAACTTGTGGTGAATGAGGGATATTCATAGCCGGTCATCACCCTGGAAAGTCGGGGATTGTCGGTTTTCAATTCTGACAGAACCGGGATCATGTGCGAATCAGAAGCACGCATATATTTTTCGTTGCAGATTGCCAGGGTACCAAGTTCGGTTGAGCTGCTC
>CAYWVP010000140.1:1254-4937 GCA_964461605.1 uncultured Anaerolinea sp. | reverse complement strand
TGCCCACCACGCTGTGACCGCCGCGCACCAGGCGCGTCGCCATGTTCAATCCCATTTTTCCCAGGCCGATCATCCCGATTTGCATATCATCCTCCGGACCGTTAAAGGTTTGGGCTAATTATATCCGCAGCCGATCGATTCCTGCTACGGACGAAAAATGGGTGATTGATCTGTAATTAGTAGGAGATCTTGTTTTCAGCGCCGGCGAGGATGCGCTGGATGTTCGCGCGATGCCGCACCACCGCGAACACTGCCAGCCCCACCGCAACTGCGACCAGCGCGGCCGGCTGCCCCGAGATCAGTGTGTAAACCGCCATGCTGACCACGAAGACCAGCGATCCCAGTGAGACCATTTTCGTCAGCAGGACGACCACAACGAACACGAGTATGCCGATCAGCGTGGGTACAGGGAACAGGTTGAGCAGAATGCCCGTGGTCGCCGCGATCCCTTTGCCCCCGCGGAAGTTCAGCACTGCCGGGAAGTCATGCCCGATCACCACGCCAAAAGCCGCCGCTGTCATCCCGCTCGTTCCGCCCAGCCAGTAGCCGGCTCCTACCGCCGCCAGGCCTTTAAGAACATCCAGGATGAACACCAGCGCCCCGTAACGCCAGCCCAGCAGGCGCAGCACGTTGGTCGCCCCGGCGTTGCCGCTGCCGTGCTCGCGGATATCAAAACCGCCCGCCAGTTTACCCACAATATACGCGGGGGAAAGGTTGCCCAGCACATAAGCCAGGATGAAAATTCCTATGATCTTGATCACCATCATGAATACACTAACACCAGAATACAGTGATTGGTTACGCAAAGCCATCATCCCCCCGGGGGAGATAATGGATATAATTCCATCAGGCCACAGGAAGGAAAAATAATGACCATTTCCACATCGATCGTGATCTTTGGCGCCTCCGGCGACCTCTCGCACCGCAAACTGATTCCGGCGTTGTTCAACCTGTATCGCAAGGGGCGGCTTTCCGCGCCTTTCCGCGTTTTCGGCACCGCCGGCCGCCCCTGGACGGATAAGGACCTGCGCCACGTCGCCCGTGAACAATTCAACGCCATCTCGCACACACCGGTGGATGAATCGCTCTGGCGCAGTTTTTCGGAAAAACTGAGTTACCAGCCTGGCAACGTCGCCGATCCGCAAACCTATCACGAGATCAACGCCAGCCTTTCCGCGCTGGAGGACGGCCCCGCCAACCGCATGTATTACCTGGCCACCCCGCCCGAGTATTTTCTAGAAATAATCAACGGGCTCGCCGCAGCCGGCATGCTGCAGGAGAACGGCGGGTGGCGCCGCGTGGTCATTGAAAAACCATTCGGCTCCGATCAGGAGAGTGCCCGTTCGCTCAATCACAGCATCCACGCCGTGTTGAATGAAAACCAGGTCTATCGCATCGACCACTACCTCGGCAAGGAGACCGTGCAGAACATCCTGGTGGCGCGCTTTGCCAACGCCATCTTTGAACCCCTGTGGAACCGCAACTACATTGACAATGTGCAGATCACTGTCGCCGAGACCATCGGTGTCGGTTCGCGCGGGCGTTATTACGATAAGGCCGGCGTGATCCGCGACATGTTCCAGAATCACCTGATCCAGTTGCTCACCCTGGTCGCCATGGAACCCACCAGCGCTTACAACGCTGATGCCACCCGCGATGAAAAGATCAAGGTCATCCGCGCCATCCGCCCCATCACCGGCGCAGAGGTGTACAGGCACACCGTGCTCGGGCAGTACCGGGGCTACCTGGACGAAGCCAATGTGCCAGCCGGCTCCCGCACCCCCACTTACGCCATGGTGCGCTTCTTCATCGACAACTGGCGCTGGCAGGGTGTGCCTTTCTACCTGCGCTCCGGCAAGAAACTGGAGGACAAGGTCAGCGAGATCATCATCCAGTTCAAGAAACCACCCCACATGATCTTCCCGACCTCTGATCTTGAGGGTTCTTCGAACCTGCTGGCGATTTGCCTGCAGCCTGACGAGGGGATTCACCTGCGCTTCGAAGCCAAGGTGCCTGATACCATCGCCCAGACGCGCTCGGTCAACATGGATTACCACTACAGCGATTTCTTCGAACAGAAGGACATCCCCGAAGCCTACGAACGCCTGCTGCTGGACGTGGTGACGGGTGACGCCTCCCTCTTCACCCGCGCTGACCAGACCGAGCTCTCCTGGGCGTTGTTTGACCCCATCATCGCCGGCTGGGAGGATCCCGCCGCTCCGCCTCCGCAAGTATACGAGCCCGGTTCCTGGGGTCCCGCCTCAGCCAGCCAGCTGCTGAAAGAAGAAGGTCGTCAATGGATCCAGATTTGCGGCGAGCATTGCCAACAGGGCGACGATCCCGAAGAATCTGATTGAATCCAGGGTAACGTGAAGCGTAAGGAATATGAAGTTATAATTGCGGAACTTACCTTCAAATTCCAGGATCGAATTCATTATGGGTAGAACCATCTTGCACAAATATTGGCCTCACAAGCACTCACGTCCGTTTTTCTATCAGTTCGCTGTCGCGTTAATTACATGTCTTGGTTTGTTATCCCTGGTCGCGTGTCAGCCGGGTACACCCCCTGCCCCCACCGCGTCACAAGCGCTTGAAACCATGCCTGCCGCCGCCCTGACCACGGCAGAACCCGCCACCGCCGAACCTGTCACCCCGCAGCCTGCCAGTGACACTCCCGTGGTTGAAGAACCCGTGGTTTCTCCAACCGCCGAGCCCACCACTTCGCCCGCACCCGCTTCTTACCCCGCAGGTTTCTGGCAGGATCTACCGGTCCTACCGGAAACCATCTCGGACCGCGCGCGCGAGATCTACCGCAAGGGCATCGCCATGGGCAACAACCCGCACATTTTCACCAAGCTGGGGGATTGCAACAGTAAATCCCCTGATTTCCTGCACGGTTTTGGCGGCATGTATGACCTCGGTGAGTTCGCTTACCTGCAGCCCGCCATCGATTATTGGAAGGACTCTTTCCGCCTCCCCAACCAGGCCACCAATCCCGGCACCACCACCTCCCGACTGCTGGTTACCCTCTGGACCAACGACCAGTGCGCAGCGGACGAGATCATGCTCGACTGCCAGTACCGCCTCGATAACCCTGCCATCGTTCTGATCGCCCTCGGCACAATCGACGCCAAGTATCACAACCTGGATCCGCAGGCGTTTGAGAAGAATCTGCGCGTGATCATCGAAAGTTCAATTGAGAGAGGCATCTTGCCGGTGCTTGGCACCAAGGCAGATAACATTGAGGGTGACAACTCCATTAACGAAACCATCGCCCGCCTGGCCATGGAGTATGAATTACCCTTGTGGAATTACTGGAAGGCCGTTCAACCCGCTGTCAACCACGGCCTGCTGCCCGATTTGGAGCATTTGAATTCCTGGTCAGGCCCCCCGGCCACCGATTTTTCCCTCCCCATCGCCATGGATTACGGCAAGGAGATCAAAAATATCACCGCCCTGCAAATGCTCAACTTCCTCATGGAACAGCTGGCAGACCCTTCACAGACGGTTTCCCCAACCACGGCACCTTAGATGATTTCCACCCGCGTCATCGGGTGTGATGTGTGATATAAGGGAACTATTCCTGATATTTCCGGAGCAAAGATGATCAAGATCAAATCCCTGTCCTTATCCATTCTTGTGATCTCGCTTTTGCTGGTCTCGTGCGCAGGTTCAAGCGCCCC
>CAYWVP010000140.1:0-1154 GCA_964461605.1 uncultured Anaerolinea sp. | reverse complement strand
GTGCGCAAGGAAGGCGGCGACTGGCGCATGTGCGGAGCGCAATAAGTGCTGCGCCGCATCTTTTCCCGTGAGAACCTGTGGGCATTGATCTTCGCCCTGGTGCTGGTGCTGCTGGTGATCTTCTCCTCCAGTACCTCGCCGCAGTGGATCTACCAGGGCTTTTAAATGTCCCTGGTCAGCATCCTGATCCTGATCGGCCTGTCCCTGGGCGTCCACCTGGCGTCCCTTTTTTCCTTCACGCGCCGTTTCCGGATTCAACTCCTGCTGATCCTCAGCGTGGTGGTGATCTACTGGCTGCAGCCGGGGCTGCCCATCCGCGGTCTTGATTTCTGGCTGCCCACAGCCACTGTGTTCATTGCGGTTTTGGGTTGGCTGCTCACAGCCCACCCCGAAGAACGTGGTTCCCGCGGCAACCTGCGTACGGTTCTCCTGCTCACCGCGCTGATTCTCGTCATCGCGCTCACCCGCTACCTGGGTGCCGCCGCGTTCATCACCCCTTCACGACCGCCCCAGATCCATCTCGTTATCGCTGTCCTTCTCTGTATCAGCATCCTCTTCTTCGCGCTCCACAAGTTGCACAAAACCCCGGGCAAACTCCTTGCGCTGGCCATTTTTGCTCTCCTTCTGTTATTTATCCTGCTCAAACTCCC
Source organism: uncultured Anaerolinea sp. (assembly GCA_964461605.1). GTDB lineage: Bacteria > Chloroflexota > Anaerolineae > Anaerolineales > Anaerolineaceae > UBA6107. Next base: position 504 of record CAYWVP010000140.1, on the reverse strand, counting down.
TTCATTGACCATGGCCGCCAGTTCAGCGTTGCGCGGGCTCACCGGTCAATCGCGTGATCTTGCCTCGGCCTTCGATATCCGCTGGCTGGGTTTCTCCTACATCGCTTTTCGCCTTATCCACACCCTGCGCGACCGACAGACCGGTCATCTGCCGGCATTGTCGCTTGATGAATACCTCGTTTACATGTTGTTCTTCCCGGCTGTCAGCGCCGGACCGATCGACCGTGCCGAGCGCTTCATCAAGCAGTTGCGCCAGCCCGACGCTCCGGGAGCAAAGAACCTGGCAGCAGGCGGAGAACGGCTGCTGATCGGCCTGTTCAAGAAGTTCGTCCTGGCAGATACCCTGGCGATGATTGCGTTAAATGGGCAGAACGCTACCCAGGTGCAGGGCGCCGGATGGTTGTGGCTGCTGCTGCTCGCGTACAGCTTCCAGATCTTTTTTGACTTCAGCGGGTACACCGATATCGCCATCGGGCTTGGTCACCTGATGGGCATCCGCCTGCC
>CAYWVP010000139.1:0-5011 GCA_964461605.1 uncultured Anaerolinea sp. | reverse complement strand
GGTGTTGAAACCTCAAATGTCTTTCGAACCAAAGAAAATTTTATCACTTCTCACCCTGTGGGTCAAGGTTTTTTAAGATTAATCCTCCTTTATCAACAGGCAGGTGAGATAGTATGTACCCGCTTCTCCATCCACAATTAATGCGAATCTCCCGTCCGTGGTCACCGCGATTGACCGGGGTCGATAGTAATTTCCCTCAGGCCAGTCGCCATCCACGGGTTCGCTTAGGGTTCCTAACCGCCTCAGTATCGCGCCGTTCGCATCCAGCACAGCGATCGCGGAATTGCCCTCGTTCCTTTCAAACAACACGTAAAAATTGCCGTTTTGATCGATCGAAAGATCAACAGGCAGGGAATCAATGTATTCAGCAGTTTTCAACGGGATGCTGTTGATCTCTAACCCTGTGAGCGGATCGTGCTCTGCCAGGAAGCCCTCGATCGGCCGGATGGTAAACAGCCGGCTATCCGGTGAGAACGCCAGCCCGGCGTAAGCGACATCATCCAGGGGCAGGGGGTTGATGATCTCGTCTGTACCCGGCAGGTACGGCAGCAGGTAGAACAACCCGCCCAGGTCTCCGAGGAGGAAAAGTTTTCCATTATCGGGTTCGATTGCCACCTGGACCGCCGGTGCATCACCGCCGCCGGTCAATACCTCCCCGTTTGAGGTTACGACGGAATAAGTGCCGTAAACAGCATCGCTCAAGACCAGGTTGTTCTCGTTATCAAACGTGATATCAGAGAGGCTGCCATCAATAACCACCTGCGCTTTACCCAGTTCATTGCCTTCAATATCAAATTCATAAATGTTGTTGTTTTCAGCTGCGACCAAAACCTTGTTGTAACGATCAACCGCAACGCTCACCGGGGCAGCCGCCAGTGGCATCCGCCAGTAAACCGGCGCATCGAGGAACTGCTCAGTGCTCCCTGCAAGCTCAACTGCGTCAACTTGTCCGGCTGCTGCCAGTGAACGAAAAGTGATGAACACCGTGTCCACCTCAAAATCCACATCGACGGGAATTGAAAGGATCCTGCTGCAGGCATTGTTATCCAGGAGGGTTTCCCCGGCATCTGATGCTGCCGGGTATACTTCGCGCCCGAGACCGGAGGTGGTGTTCAAGATTTCCACACGCAGGATCTCATCCAAGTTTCCATCAAGCCACAGTTTTACCTGTTTGGGGATGATGGAGGGCGCGTAACTGAGCGCGAGCGTGACTTCCCCTGCTGGAATGTTGCCATCGGCGATCATGGCTGTGCCGCAACTTTCATCGTCCTCAGGCGCACCTGTCGCGTAATTCACCAGGTCGACCGCGTCGATTTTCCCTCTCAGCGCCCAAAGATGCAGCAACGACTGTTCATCAATTTTGACTACCTCGTACGTGGGTGTAGAGGTCAGTTGGGCTGTCTCAAGCGCAACTTCAGTTGGATTTATCACAGGTTGTGCTGCAATCTGGGTTGCGGGTTCAGGCGAAAGGGGAGCGGGTGTGTTGGTGGCGCACGCGGAAAGAACAGAACAGGTCAATGCAGCAAGGAGGTATTTGTGAAGTTTCGCAATATTCATGCTGTGTGATAGATCCTTTCAAATGCGAGTTGGCTGCCGTTGCGCTATTTTACTCTGAGAAGAATTGCATTTCGTACCTGGTGTACTTAATCCAGACGGATTTCTTTTTTTCGCAGCAACCTCCTCCGCTTCTTCGCGCGTAACCTGCGTCGTTGCTTTCTCGCCAATTGCCAATCCCTGATCTTGATTAACCCGCCTTTTTCCTGCAGCTCGATCTTATCGGCGCCAAATTCGTAAAATTCGAAGACGCAGCCAAAATTATCCAGGATCTCCTCGTTTGACAGTTCCATTGCTTCCAATGAGTACACGTGTTCGCTTTGATAAGTTCTGGACTTTTCAGCTTCCAGATGCAAAATGGTGGCATATTCTTCTGAAAGCTCCAGGTCGAGAAACTCGTATACTTCTTTAACCATGCCTTCAGGATCCTGAACAAGGTCGTCATAACGGATGAAATAACAGGTGTCTGGTTTATCCTTAAAGAATTCCATAGGATAACGGTAATAGAAACCCATCACCTCATAAAATTCCTGTTTGTGAGGATACGGTTCGAGGGGATTGCAGAAAACCTGCCATCCAGCCGCCATGAAGTCCATCATCGAGGGCACAGTCTCGAGCGGATTGCGGGCGAGGTTGATAAAACGCGCATCAGGGAAGAAGCGCAGTAGGCTTTCGATCTTCGCAGACTGGTTGGGGTTCTTGGAAAGTAGAGTGAGTTTACCGCCATGCGCATAGATATGGCGTTGTAACATTCTCTTATACAGGTTCATCACCCGATCCTTTTTTTCACGCGGGAGATCACGATCAAAAAAGAAATACGGAAGCATTTCTTCAGCGATCGGGTAAAGCGCCCATAAGGTTGAACTGCACCAGCCGTGGATCAGGATATGGTCATCTTCTTCAGCTGCGTCCAAACGTACGGCGTGAGTCTTGGTGCGTTTTGTGATGCGCCTGTTAACCAGCTGAAGGACTTTCTGAACTGGCGCACCAAGCAGCCTGGCGAGTTTGATCAGCGCCCAGATGAGCTTGCGCTGCGTGATCGAAGGCGCGAAGATAAGCTCCCACACCTGAAAAGAGGTGAAATACTGCTTATCCTTGTCCATGATGCGATGTAAAAAGGTTGTGCCGCTGCGCGGGTTCCCGATGATAAAGACCGGTTTCTCAACCTTGGTTTTTCGATACCCGGGAAAAAGGATTTCATCCAATAACAGGAATAAATGGTAAATGATCTCGCTTGGTATGAACAGGAGCAACCAGAAAAAAAGGATGAGAAATCTTTTGGGAGTCAGGCGATAATTTTTTCCACGAGTCTGGAAAAATGCTTTGAAGTTGTAGCGGAGGAAGGCGGGAAAATCAAAATACATGTAAACTCATCCATGTGGTTGGGGTTTTTGCTTTAAGTCGAGGAGTTGAAGGGACAAATTGGAGAAGGTAACTGATCTCCCCGGGTTGATTTTCACCTCAAAAGGTGTGCAAATGAGCATTCCCATCTTGTTCTTATCATAGCAGAATAATAAAATATCGTCGTCATGTCAGGCAAAATCATTAGCGTTGGTTGGTAATGGTGTTCAAAAGGAAAATCTCTGGCAGGAGGAAACAATGACAGATCAATGGTTGTGGTGGAAGGACGGTGTGATCTACCAGATCTATCCGCGTTCTTTTGCGGATAGTAACGGGGATGGCATCGGCGACCTTCCGGGGATCATCGGGAAGCTGGATTATCTGGCGGATCTGGGGATCGATGCCATCTGGTTGTCTCCCATCAACCCTTCACCTGATGCAGATTTCGGTTACGACGTGGCGGATTATAAGGATATTGATCCAAAGTACGGCACCATGGATGATTTTCTGCAACTCGTCAGCGCAGCGCATCAGCGCGGCATCCGCATCATCATGGATCTGGTACTCAACCATACCTCTGAAGAGCATCCCTGGTTCATTGAATCACGTTCCTCCCTGGATAATCCAAAACGCGACTGGTACATTTGGCGCAGCGGAGCAGAAGGTGGGCGAAAACCGCCCAATCAGTGGCAATCAGTGTTTGGCGGCAAAGCCTGGGAATATGATGACCGCACCGGTCAGTACTACTATCACATGTTTACCCGTCAGCAGCCTGACCTCAATTGGCGCAATCCTGAGGTCTACGCCGAAATGATGAGTATCTTCCGCTTTTGGGCAGACCGCGGTGTGGATGGTTTCAGATTGGATGTATTCAACAACTATTTCAAAGATGTGCATTTCAGGGATAATCCGAAAAAACCCGGCATTCGACCTTTTGATTGCCAGGTGCACCAGTATGACACCAACCAGCCGGAAATGATGGGCGCGGTGGCGGATATCCGTGCCGTTCTGGACCAGTATTCAGAGCGTTATGTCGTCGGAGAGACTTTTCTCGGCGATTCAGAAGTAGCCGCAAGTTACAGTGGACCTGAAAAATTCCACGCCACTTTTGACTTCTCCTTCCTGAAAACCGGATGGAATCCGGCGAATTATCTGCGTTCCACCCTGCGGCAGCAGGAGTGTCTTTCCGATGGTGCGTGGCCAAATCATGTCCTCAACAACCACGATAACCCCAGGATTGCCACGCGCATCAGGGCGCGGGAGGACGATGAAAAGCTCAAGGTTGCCGCAGCGATGCTTCTCACCGTGCGGGGGACACCCTTCATGTATTATGGTGAGGAGATCGGAATGCGGGATATCAAGGTAAGCCGGGCTGAGATACAGGACCCGGTCGGTAAGCGCTACTGGCCGGTCCCCGTGGGCAGGGATGGCTGCCGTTCACCCATGCAATGGAATGACGGGGTAAACGCAGGTTTTTCAAATGGAAAACCCTGGTTGAAGGTGCATCCGGATTACCTCAATCGCAACGTGGAATCCCAGGAAACGGCGGGCAATTCGATCCTGAGGTGGTACAAAGACCTGCTGCATCTCCGCCGGTCACAGCCGGCATTGCAGAAGGGAATGTTCATCCCGCTGCACCATGACCCGCAAAGAGTATTCGCCTACATTCGCCAGGATCAGGACGACCGGATCCTCGTCGCGTTGAACTTCGCCCGCGGACGCTCAAAGCTGGCGTTGGGTGGGGATATCACCCGCCACAATTGGGAGGTTTTGCTCTCCAATAAGAACAAAAACCAGCCTCTTATTGAAAAAGGCTGGCTCAAACTTGAGGGTTATGAAGTGATCATTCTGCTTCAGAAGCAGCCTCAGCGTTAATCGATCTTGACCGGGGTCAGATCAAAAGGCACCCCGTCCTTTTCGCCGGCTTCGCTGAGCGCGCGCACGGTCACTTCGGAAAGCGGCACGCCTTCTTTTTCAGCGCGTTCTGCCCGCTCAAATTCCTTCTCACCGTGGATGTAGATTCGTTCTTCACCCGCGGCTTTGGGTGAGTTTTTCAGCATTTCGATCAGGTTGTCCATGTCCGCCTTGAATTCGACCGGGTCGCGGAACGCGTCGA
>CAYWVP010000138.1:3047-5038 GCA_964461605.1 uncultured Anaerolinea sp. | reverse complement strand
GCGGATTCCACGGTGTGGCGCACCCAGCCGGTGTTGGCGAGGGTTTCACGGCTGCGTATCGATGCCAGTTCCACGATCCTTCTGAAATCCTCATCCATTTCCACCGTTTCCAGCGCGGCGCTGACCGCCTCGCGCATAGCCTGATCAGGCGGGATTTCAGCCGGTCGATGGACAAGTTCATAAAGAATGTGATTGATCAGCACGCAGGCACTCACGCAATCAGGGTGCGCGTGGGTTAACATGGATTGCTCGCGGGATTCTGCAGCCAGCCGTTCAGGCTGCTGCCAGCGGGCGATGGCCAGCGGCCAGGCGCGCATCAGCGAACCGTTGCTGGCGTTTTCCGGATCCATCTCCTGTACGAGTTGCGCCGCCTCCTGCCAGGGGGTGCCGCTGTCGATCATCCCCAGCACCCGGCTGGTGTGGATGCCGATATCCGAAGGGTTTCCATGATACCAATCCATAAAACGCGTGATCAGATCCTCCGCGTTGAGCGGATCGTGTGCCAGTAAAGATTCCGCCAGGGCGAGCGCCATTTCGGTGTCATCGGTGAAGGTGCCGGCGGGGAGAGGTCCGTCGACCATTTCTGTTTGCAGGTCGTAGATCGCCCGGGCTGGCTGAAATTCAAGCGGCATGCCCAGCGCGTCCCCCGCCACTGCGCCAACCGCGATACCTCTCAGCCGATCCTTGAACCCGTCCATCTCTTAATTATCCCGTATTTCAGATTATATGATCTCCCCAATGAAATTATTAATGCTTTTCATATATTCATATGATATGCTTAATAAGTATGATAAATAATAACACTAGGAGAGGTGAGTAATGGATAAAAAAGTATTTGAAGCAATGAACGAACAGATCAAACACGAGTTGTATTCCGCGTATTTCTACCTGTCAATGTCTGTCTGGGCTGAGACTGAAAACCTGCCCGGCGCTGCCAGCTGGCTGCGCTTCCAGGCCAAAGAAGAGCAGGAGCACGCGATGAAGTTCTACGATTACCTGCTTGACCGCGGCGAAAAAGTGAAACTGCTGGCAATCGAACAGCCGCCAGTCGAATTCACATCTCTGAAGGACGTTTTTACAAAAGTGTATGAGCACGAGCAGAAAGTAACTGCGCTGTTGAACGCTATTTATGAAAAAGCGCTTGTGGCGAAAGATGTTCCCAGCCAGGCGCTGCTGCAATGGTACCTGACCGAACAGGTGGAAGAGGAAAAGAACGCTTCGACCATCCTGGCGATGGTGGAAAAAGTGGGCTCAAGTGTGGGTGGTTTGTACCAGTTGGATCACCAGCTTGGCAAACGTGGCGACGATTAATTAACGATATAGGAAAAGAATTAGCGGACGGCTTGTTTTCAAGCTGTCCGTTTTTTTTATCGACTGATCAGCGAATCTGCGTTGCCGCCCTGGCGCGCAGTAACCACCAGGTTATCTTTTACCAGGGTGCCCGTGTAGATCCTTTCGCCGGGTAAGGCTGTCCAGCCGCTCATAACGAACTGAAGGGGTCCGCTGGTGCTGATCCACTCCCCCTTGTACTTGCGGGCGATGTGCACATGCGTGCCGGTGGAGGAACCGCCCTCACAGGATGGATGACCGATCGGATCGTTGACATCCAACCGGGTACCCAGCGCGACACGCTCCTGTTCGGCGATGTGCATAAACAGGATCTCCCACCCGTTGGGTTGTTGGTTATTATCCAGGAGTGTCAGCATGACCACACTGTTGTCTGAGCGGGTGACCACGCCCGCCGCGGGCGCACGGGCGTAAAGCGGCGAGACGATGCAACCGGCGTCTTTGATATTGGGAGCAAAGTCAAGCGCTCCATGCGGGGTGCCTTCCACCCAGCTGTAATGCGGTCCAGCGGTAAAGGCCCATACTTCGCCTTCAGCAAAGGGGAGTTCCAACTGCGGTTGGACCACCCGGTCGGTCAACAGGGGTTCGATTTGCATGGCGCAAGGCATGAAGTCGCCGAACATTTGCAGGTAAAGCTGAATGAA
>CAYWVP010000138.1:0-2947 GCA_964461605.1 uncultured Anaerolinea sp. | reverse complement strand
ACCACATCCGCCCCGCTGATGCGCTCACCCGCCACCGATTGGCTGAAGCGGCTGAGATAACCGCCCGCCTCCTGCACGAAAGCGCTGATATCGAAATCGTCGGCACAGGGTGAGTCGATCACCGCGCTGTCAGGCATGATCAGGTTGGTCAGCGCCTGGTTGGCGGGGGTTTTCGGGATGACAAGGTATTGTCCGGGCGGGATGATGCCATTGGCCGGGATTTCAGCAGGCGAGGTGATCTGCAGCGGAGAAACACCAAAGTGAATCGCCACGATCGGCAGGGTATCACCGGATTGCGCTGCGTAGACATGATACAGCTCCCCGTCAATTTCAGGCGGGACTATAGCCGGCGGGGTTGGTTGCCCGGGGGCGTCAGGGGTTGCTGCGGCAGGTGTTCGATTCCCCTCAAAGATGGCAGGATCGAGCGTCGGATAAGAGTGGGTGATGAAGGATAGATCCCGGATCGGAAAGTTACACGCGACCAGGATCAATATGAGCAGGAACAACAGAACGGGTATCTGCTGTCGTTTTTTCCCCGATTTGGCAGATCTTCTTTGTATCATTTTCTGTTGCGAATTATAGACGAAAGTGACGTTTCCAACACGGCTGATCCGGTGTGTTTTGATTGGTATAATGTGACCGGATAAGATGATTGTTGAGAACCGAGGATAATAGATGAAATCAAAAGTAGCGGTAATACGAACAACCCCTGAGACGGTGCTGGAAGATTATCAACGCCTGTTCGAACTGGGCGGCGGTAAGACCGCGCTGGACCCCGGGGCGACCACCATTCTCAAAGACAATATCTCCTGGCATTACCCCATGCCAAGCGCGAATACCACGCCCTGGCAGCTTGAGGGGACGATCCTCGCGCTCAGGCGGAACGGGTTTACGGACATTTCCTGCGTGCAGAATCAAACCGTGGTCACCAACGCGTTCAAAGGCGAGGATCTCAACGGTTATGTTCCCATCTTCAAGGCGTACGACATACCCGTGCTGTACAACTTCAAGCCGGAAGACATGACGTGGAGCGAGTACAAGCCGAAAGCGAAGATGAACGCGCTCGACCACATTTATCCGGAAGGGATTTTTATTCCTGATTATTTCATGGGCAAGAACATCATCCATCTGCCCACGGTGAAATGCCACATCTACACCACCACCACGGGTGCGATCAAAAACGCCTTTGGCGGGCTGCTCACCAAGCACAGGCATTACACACATTCCTACATTCACGAGACGATCATCGACCTGCTGGCCATCCAGAAGGAGATCCACAGCGGCCTGTTTGCCGTGATGGACGGAACGACCGCCGGCAACGGCACCGGTCCGCGGGTGATGAAGCCGGAAGTGAAGAACGTGATCCTGGCATCAGAAGACCAGGTGGCGATCGACGCGGTGGCAGCCAAACTGATGGGATTTGATCCGATGAGCATCAAATACATCAACCTCGGGCACAACCAGGGATTAGGGGTGGGTGACCCGCGCGATATTGAGTTGGTGGGGGATGACGTTTCCAACGAAAACTGGCATTTCAAAGTGGGACACAACCTGCATCAGTTCATGGGTTGGCTTACCTGGTACGGCCCGACGAAATTCCTGCAAAAACTGGTCACGCGCACCCCGCTGGTGGCGATACCGATCGCATTTTCCGAGGTGTACCACGACTACGTCCATTGGCCGATGAAAGAAAAAAATGTCTTCAAGGACTGGTGCGAAACCACCGCCTGGGGGCAGCTCTTCCTGCGATATCAAAAGGAAGGCAATATATTCAAAGCCTGATCTCGGCTGAAGGTTAGCCGCCAGCTAACAGGGTAGATCCATTCTACTAATCTAATAGATAACCGGGGGAGGTTCACGAACCTCCCCCGGTTTTGTGATATCAGATTCATCTCCCGATCACGGTGGAATAAAATCCGGACACCTGTGCACGGACAGACGAGACTTCGGCGCGGGAGCGGATGATCTCCAGGTTGCGCGCGGCCGCGCTGCGGCGCAGCCCCTCATCTTCTATTCCGCGCAAAACGGCGTTTGCCAGCGCGATCGGGTCAGCCGGGTCGACGAGCAAACCATTCTCCTCGTTTGTGATCCACTCACGGATGGACTCGATGTTTCCGCAAACCGGCAGACAGCCGATGGCCATGGCTTCAAGCAGCGAGTTGGGGGTTCCGTCGTGCACGCTGACCGATACAGAGACCATCGAGCGGGCAAACTCGCGCCACAGTTCTTTCTGCGAAAGCATGGGGAGCAGGGTGACGTTGTCGAAAACACCGGTTTTCTCGATCCAGTAAAGCGCTTCCGGCTGACCTGCCATCCACGGGCAGATGAACTGTGTTTTGGTGTGATGGCCAAGGATCAGGGGAATGGACTTAAAGAAAGTGTCGTTGCGCACAGAGCCTGAACGAAAACCACGCGGGTTGATGACCTGCCAGGGAACGGCCAATCCGACCCCGCGGGTGGCTTCTTCAATCTCTGCCAGGTCAATGCCGCCGTTGCCAACGACCGAAAGGGAGGGTTTGGCCGGGTTGAACGACCAGGAATTCGCCAGCCTGAGGTCGCGCCGGGTATCTGACATGAGCCCATTGGCGCGCAGCAGGGCACGCCGGGTGGCGCTGCCCATTGCCTCTGAGGATTCCGCGTGGAAGGTGAGATCATTGCCCCAGGTGGAGACAATGACCGGAATGTCTTCAGGGGTGAGGCTGGCCAAAATTCCCTCGAACGGGATGCGCAGCGCGTGCACCAGGTCAGGGTTGAGACGGTTGACCAGCGCGTGAAATTCCTTTTCCTTGCGGGTGATCATCCAGGGTCCCATGCGGTGGCGCAGATCGGCGGCGACGTTGCGAAAACGTGAGATCATGCGTGTGCGCCGGCTGGTTTTGCGGGCTGTGCTGCCCGCCTGGCTGCCGCCCATCCCCGCGAAGGCCAGCGGCATGGTGATGATCTCTTT
>CAYWVP010000137.1:0-5061 GCA_964461605.1 uncultured Anaerolinea sp. | reverse complement strand
CCATAACTGTCAATATCCTTAAAACACCATCCAACAAAACGAACACCACCTCCCAGAAACCCACCTTTATATGGAATCCAGCAGCTGGTGCGCAGCAATACAGGGTGCAGATCTCACACACGATTGACTTTAATGCGGATAATGGCGATATATTGCTCGATAAAGAGCTTTCAGCAGTTACCTCTTTTGTTCCCGGTCAGTGGTTGCCTTTTGGCAAGTACTTCTGGCGCTTGCAGGTGCAAACTGACGCCGGTTGGAGTAACTGGACACCGGCATTCGCTCTCACCATCACCTCCTCGTTTCCCATGACCCCGGTTCTGTCAGGTCCGGCATCCGGTGCCTTGATCGGTGACAGCACACCGCGTTTACGCTGGGTTGAGGCTTTTCCCCTTTGGGCTCCACAGTTACGTATCCATCAGCGTCTGATCCACGTTTACCTCCCGCCTGATTACCACACAAGCGGCAAATCCTATCCTGTCATCTATCTACATGACGGCGTTCAGATGTTCAATACTGATGGCAACAATGAATATCACCTCGATGAAACACTTGAGAGCATGATCCAGGCGGGTACGCTTGAAGGTGTGATCGCAGTAGGCATAGACCACAGTGACAACCGATGGGATGAGTTCAGTCCCTGGATCAACCGCAATATGGACCGCTGGTTTGCCTGGAATGCCCGCAGCGCGGAAGGGGGCGAAGGGGATCAATACCTTGATTTTGTGATCAATACCCTCAAGCCTGTGATCGACCGGCGTTACCGCACCCTGCCAGACCGTGAGAATACTGCCATCGGCGGCGGGAGCATGGGCGGGATCATCTCTCTGTATGCTGGTTTGAAATATCCGCAGGTCTTCTCCAGCGTGATCATGTTTTCTCCTGTCCTCTGGTTCGGAGAAGCGGATGGAGCCTGGTTGTCAAATAACCAGATCCTTAATTACATAAACCGTAACCCTGTGCCGCAAAATGTGAAGTTCTTTGCTTACATCGGTACTGCTGAATGTGCCGGTAGACGTATTGATGTCCTCGACGCTAAAGGCAGACCGGTAACCTATCCCCAGGTTTTACTTGAGGGTGTTCAGGTGTTGGTGAAAACCCTGAAGGCGCGGGGCGTTCCTGCGGAGAATATCAAATATATTGAAAATCCCGGTGGAGTTCACCAGCCCTACATGTGGGGATATTACTTCGATGATGCCTTGTTATGGATTTACAAGGATCAGGTCCTGCCCGAATACGTTCCACCGCAGGATATTCCTGCAGCCACTGGATCAAAGATCGCACATTATCTGGTTCAGGTAAGCCGGACCGCAGATTTCTCGCGTGTGATCCAGTCCATCACTGTGGAAGAGGATACCGCAATTAATGCTGACCTGTTACCGAAGGATGGTAATTATTACTGGCGCGTGCGTGCGGTGAACGATCTGGATGTTGCCGGTAATTGGTCCCAGCCGCGCTGGTTTTCTCTCGATACGGTGCCGCCCCCTCCCACCAACCTGGTGAGCCCTGCGGATGGTACACGCATTCGCACGACCACACCTCTTCTCAAAGTGGCGTATGTCAGCGGTGCCAGCCGATACCACATTCAAATCGCCTCCGATGCGGACTTCACCAACCTTCTGCTGAATCGGGAAAGCACTGCTGCATCCACACAACTAAGCGCAGCCAAAGCCTTGCCCTTCGGCCAGGTTTACTGGCGTGCCCGCACCCTTGACCTGGTTGGCAATCCTTCCGCCTGGACGGAAGTGCGCACCATGTACATCAACATCCTCAAGAGTCCCGCCGATGGTGCTGCGATAACCGATACAACTCCCTCCTTGAGCTGGTCTGCGGCAAGTGGTGCGCAAAAGTATCGTCTCCAGGTCGCGAGTTCCGCCGACTTTATTGAGGACACCGGGGATATCATCCTTGATCAGTTGCTTGGATCTTCGACGGTAAGTTACTCTCCAGTCACCCCTCTGGATTATGGTCGTTATTACTGGCGTTTGCAGGTGAAAACCCCTAACGGTTGGAGTAACTGGACTCCCGTTTTCTCATTCGATCTCAGCACCAAGCCCGTCGCGCCTCTGGATCTGTCTCCAATAAACAAGGAGGTTGTTACCTCATCCACACCTACGCTGTCCTGGCAGGAGGTAACTGACCCGGTTGTACCTGTCACCTCTTACCTGGTGCAGATCAGTTACTCCAGCGTTTTTTCACCCGTATTACAATCCACACAGGTGAATATGTCGCAATACACCACAAGCGGGCTGACCAATGGTAAGTACTACTGGCGGGTCCGGGCGATCAACGCGTTGGGTGTAAAAGGGAGTTGGTCGACAACCGCTGTTTTTCAAGTTTCTGTTACGCCATAATAGCTTGTCCTCTACCTTTTTAAACAGTAATACTCAACACCACCGGGTTTCCTGCCGGTGGTGTTTTTCAACTGCCCGGAAAAAGTACTGAAAATCACTTGAATAATCTCGCCAGGGCACATAAGATATATGTACACGATTTTGTACTTGGAATTGATCGGTTCTTATTACATGGATTTATAATGTAATTGTATACACTGTCGCAGGCGTCGTTTTTCAAATCGATAAGGGGATCAGTACAATAGTTCGTTGAAAAACCTCAGGACCTCCCCGTTGAATGGATCACTGTAAAACACAGGCAGGTGGAAATGAATATGACTAGTTCCCGTAAGCGGTTTATTGTTATCTCGCGACGTATCGCCGAAATCTCAATCAGGCTCATCACTGCAATCGCATTCCTGGTTTCAACCCTTTCCCTTTCCATTCGAAATGTCAGCGCCCAGGATGAGCTGGAGTTGGCGCTGATCCAGGTGAGAGATGAAACGGTTATCACCGGTGATCTTTCCACGCAGATCGTTGCCACGTTTCCGGCAGTAATTCCGCAGGTGGTGGTGGACGCCGGTTTCAAGATCAATTCCCGCATCATTCTGGGGCAGGAACTCCCCGCCGGTACGACCGTCACCATCACGCGCAATGGCGCATCTTATCTCACGGATGTTACTTTCACCGGCACACAGCATTGGGTCACCGATCTGTTCGGTTACCCGCTCTCTTACGCAGCACCTTTTGACGCTGATTACGGGGAAGATACCGAGACCTATATCATCACCTTCGCGGGCAATCCGGTGCCGATCGATACAACCCTGACCCTGCAGTCGATCATCTCCAGGGATGACTTTGCGGCTGATTTTTATGAGCTGGAATCCGCGCAGTTTGATCTCTTTCAGGATGTCACGGACCCTCTGCTGGCCATGCAATACGTCAAGGACGACACCACCATCGCAGGCACGCTTGGCGAACTGACCGCGACTTTTCCGGACTCCATCCCGTCCGTGCTCGTGGCGCAGGGTTACAGGATCAACTCACGCATGACGCTGGGGCAGGCTTTGCCCGCCGGCAGTACAGTCAGTATTATGCTCGCTGTCAACGGCGGCACACCTTTCCCGTACGTCACTGACGTACTCATCCCGGGTACACAGTTCTGGGTGACCGACCTGATCCCAGGTGCATTCGCGGCTGACTTTGACGCCGGTTACGGCAACCGCGTTGAGGTTTACGCCATCACCATCACCAGCGGCGGTGGCAATCTTGAACCGGTTGACACCACGGTGCAGATCGAATCCATTATCTCAAAAGATGACTTTATCACCCTGGAGGTGCTCGACTCGGTCACGCTGGACGTGGACCTCCCGGCGGACAATGCCGCAGCCTTGCAGTACGTTAAAGACAACACCACGCTGACCGGTACACTCGACGAACTGACCGCGACATTCCCGTTGGATATCCCTACGACAATCGTGGCGCAGGGTTACAGGATCAACTCACGCATGACACTGGGGCAGGCTTTGCCCGCCGGCAGTAAGGTGAGTATTTTGCTCACCGTCAACGGGGGCACACCTTTCCCATACGTCACTGACGTACTCATCCCGGGCACGCAGTTCTGGGTCACCGACCTGATTCCCGCTGCGATTGCGGCTGACTTTGACGCCGGTTACGCCAACCGCGTGGAAGTCTACGCCATCACCATCACCAGCGGCGGCGGCAACCCTGAGCCTGTCGATACCACGGTGCAGATCGAATCCATTATCTCAAAGGATGACTTTGTCACCCTGGAGGTGCTCGACTCGATTACCCTGGATGTTGACCTCCCGGCGGACTATGCCGCAGCCCTGCAGTACGTGAAAGACAACACCACGCTGACCGGTACACTCGGCGAACTGACCGCGACATTCCCGACAAGCATCCCGGCGGTGATCATCGACGATTCCTATCAGATCAATTCACGCATGACCCTGGATGAATCACTGCCAGCCGGCAGCACGATAAGTATTACGCTGTCCGTCAACGGTGGTGATCCTGTCGCTTACATCACAAATGAACCCATCCCCGGAACGCAGTTCTGGGTCACCGACCTGTTTCCCGGCACTAAGCCTTCCGACTTTGATGCGGATTATGCCAACCGCGTGGAGATCTACGCCATCACTATCACCAGTGGCGGCGGCAACCCCGAACCGGTTGACACCACCGTGCAGATCGAGTCCATCATCTCAAAGGATGATTTTGAGTCACTGGAAGTGCTGGATTCCATCACACTGGATGTGGATCTTCCGGCGGATGTAGCCGCAGCGCTGCAGTATGTGAAAGACAATACCTCGTTGACCGGCACACTCAACGACCTGACCGCGGACTTTCCCACGACCATCCCGTCCGTGCTCGTGGCGCAGAGCTACAAGATCAACTCGCTCATGACCTTTGGCCAGGCTTTACCCGCCGGCAGCACGCTGAGCATCACACTCGCGGTGAACGGTGGTACACCCTCCGCATATGTCACCGATGTGCTCATCCCGGGTACGCAATTCTGGCTGACCGACCTGATTCCCGCTGCGGTTGCAGCTGACTTCGATACCGATTACGCCGACCGCGTGGAGGTGTATGCCATCACCATCACAAAGGGTAATCACCCGGTCGCCTTTGATACCACCTTGAACTTCCGCACCATCATCTCCGCTGACGGTTTCACCACCCGCCACATTCTCGGTGAGGTGACTCT
>CAYWVP010000136.1:0-5073 GCA_964461605.1 uncultured Anaerolinea sp. | reverse complement strand
TTTCAGATCCAGGCGTGGATATCCGCGCGGTCAGGCGTTACGCCGGGCTGGTGTTTCAGAACCCGGAAATCTACTTCTTTGAACAGTATGTAGGAGACGAGATCGCCTACGGTCCGAAGATGCTTTACGGCAGGGAGGGGCTGACCAAACGGGTACGCGATGCAATGGAACTGGTAGGTCTTGACTTTGAAACCTTCAAGGACCGTGTCACATACACCCTCAGCGGCGGAGAAAAACGCAAGGTGGCGCTGGCAGCCACCATGGCGCTGCAACCCCGCCTGCTCATCCTGGATGAACCCACCGCAGGGCTGGACCCGGCTTCACGGCGCAACCTGCACGGGATCCTTTCGGACGCCAACAAAAAGGGCATCGAGTTGATCCTCAGTTCGCACAGCATGGGCGACATCACGGAACTCACGCAGAACCTGACCATTCTATCGAACGGGAGGGCGATGCGCACCGGTAACACTGCTGACCTGTTCAATGATGCCGAGCTGATCAACCAGGCATCGCTCGGTCAGCCTTCTGTGGTCAGGCTGGCGGTGCGCATGCGTGAACGCGGCTGGCCGATACCGCAGCGGGTGGTGAAGGCTGAACAACTGTTCAGCGCGCTGCAGGCGATGAATGGAGGTCAGTCTCATGGATGATTTTGACTTCCTCTCACGCGTGCCGCTCGGACAATACGTTCCCACCAAGTCGATCCTGCACCGGCTTGATCCGCTAACCAAGATCATCATGTTTGGCGCGCTGCTGATCGCTGTGACGTTCACACCTTCCCGCATCGGCCTTGCCATCGGATTGGTTGTCATTCTGATCGCGTTATGGCTATCCAGGGTAAATCTCGGCTTTGCCCTGAAAGGGCTGCTTCCCCCGCTGCCCTTCCTGCTGATCATCGCGGTCATCCAGGTGTTTCTGTATTCCTCCAAGCTCGATCCCACCAGCCTGGTAAGTATTGGATGGTTTCACATTACGATGAACGGTTTGTGGGCAGGGTTAATGTTGTTGATTCGCTTCTGCGCGTTGATCCTGCTGCTCAGCCTGGGTGGTTTCATTATCTCCACATCGGAGCTGCTGCAGGGGCTGACACGGGTGCTTTCTCCCCTCAACCGCATCGGCATCCGTACGATGGATTTCATCATGGTGATCCAGGTAACTTTACGCTTCCTGCCCTTCCTGGCACAATCCGCTGAACGCATCGCCAAGGCGCAAGCCTCGCGCGGTTCTGACTGGGGAACAAAAAAGAAAGGCCTGGTCAACCGCATCAAGCAGGTTGTGCCGATGATCATCCCCCTGTTCATCACCAGCCTGCGCCGGTCTGAGAACCTGGCCCTGGCGATGGACGCGCGCGCCTACGGCGTGTACAACCGCCGCACCAGTATGACTGAAATGCACTTCACCTGGAAGGACGCGCTTGCCGTATTAATTAGCATAATGGTCTCACTCGCAATATTTCTCGTGTGAGACCATTTCAATGTAAAAAACCGGATCTACTCCAGGTCTGAGCCCTTGCGTTTACCAACACGGAACTGGCGGTAAGCCGCCACCACCAGAAGGGTGATCACGGCCGATACGCCCGCTTCAGGCAGACCGGAAGTTACGGCGATACCTGCCAGCGCTTTCCAAAGACCATCCCCGAATACCTGCGTGACCAGCGGGGTCTTGCCAAAGAAGAGACCCAACGCGCCCAGGACCAACACGGTGTTGGTGAGGCTGCCGGCAACGCCGCTGGCGATCAAACCAACCACCGGCCATTTCTTCAGGGCAGTCCAAACCAGCCAGGCGACCGGTCCGATGAAAAGACGCGGCAACACTGCCAGCAGCGGGTTCACGAACAACGGATCGAGCACGCCGGTGGGGGCGATCGCTGCTTGCAGCATGCTGAACAGACCAAAGATCAGCCCGATGCCCAGACCGACGATGGGGCCTTCAAGGATGGCGCCGATGATGACCGGGACGTGCATGATGGTGAGTGAGAGTCCACCAAACCAGGGAATGAAGCCCCAATGTGTGAGTCCCAGGAGGATGGTGATGCCTCCCAATACAGCGGTGATGACGATCTTGCGGGTTCTATCCTGTGCCATTTAACACTCCAAAATTGTTATATGTTGAGTTGGTTATGCTCAACGATTCCCCATGAATTTTAGCATACCCAGCCCGGTATTGCTTTGTGAAATACGCGGCGACCCGTAATACTCGATCACTCCCGCACCTGAAATGCTGGCATTCAACTCGTCTTTCGCCCACAAGGTGGCGCTGCCCACTCCGCTCAAGCGGATATCTGTTTTGACCGTTTCCAGGCGCGATGCCCGGTATGATCCTGCGCCGCTCAGCGTGATGTTCGATTCATCTGTGAAACCAGCCACATCCAGAGAACCCACCCCGGCGAGTGAAACATCCAGCCGGCTGGTTTTTATCGTCCCAATTGTCAACAAACCCGGACCTGAAATAGCCAGGCTTAGTGCGGGGCTTTCAATACGCGCAGAATCAAGGCTGCCCACACCCGCCAGTGATAGCGAGGTGATCTCGCGCATCATCAGGCGGAAGCGGATCTTATCACCGCTCAGCGTGCGGAAACCGGTCCAATCTTTCCAATCCTCGTTGTAATCGATCAGCAGCGTGCCGTTTTCAACCGTGGTCTGGATGCGCGAACGGATCTCCGGTTGCGCCTCGATTACCAGCTCCTCGTGATCACCCTGTACCAGGTCCACCCGACCCATTCCCTTGAACACTAGAGAATTGAAGCCGCTTACATCACGTTTTTCTTCATAACTAATTTGGTCACTCATTTGATTATCCTTTCCTGATCATTCGCATATTTAATATACGATATTTTTCGATCAAGGGTTCATCTCCGGCTTTGTTCCCGCCTATTTTGGCATATAATCAACGCAGAAAATATGCAGGAAAAGGAGATTTTATGACAACCCAATTACCCCCCAGGTGGGATCTGAGCAATGTTTACCCCTCACTTTCTTCGAAGGAATTCGAAGCGGATGCCGTAAAACTGAACACAATGATCACCGAGATGGAAGGTTTGTTGAAAGAAAAAGCTGCCGGAACTACAGGAAGTGAAGCGGTAGGCGAACTTTCAAAGCTCGCCGGCCAATTAATCGAACGTTTTAACGAGCTGCTGCTCACAGCCGGAACGCTGCGCGCCTACATCGAATCATTCATCTCGACCGACAGTTACAACAAGGAAGCCCTGCGCAGGGAATCAGAATTTGACACTGTGGGCATGAAGATCAACCAGCTGGAAGTACTGGTGCTCGCGTGGATCGGCAAAGTGGCTGCCAGACTGCCCGAAATGTTCAAAGACGAGCCAAAACTCGAAGCGCACCGCTACTTCCTGGAGGAATACGCGCGCCAGAGCAAGTACATGATGTCGGAAGCGGAAGAAATGCTCGCCTCGGAGCTGAACCTGACCGGTTCAAACGCCTGGTCCAAGCTGCAGGGGATGATCACCTCGCAGGCCAGCGCCGAAGTCGAGGTCGATGGCGAGCTCAAGAAACTACCCTCCCCGGCTCTGATCAATTTACGCTCGCACCCCGACGGCGAAACCCGCAAACGCGGTTACGAAGTCGAAGACAAGTTATGGACATCGCTCAAAGTGCCGCTGGCTGCCGCGCTGAACGGGATCAAAGGTGAGGTGAACGCGCTCAACCGCCGGCGCGGACGCGAGGACGCCGTGCACAGCGCGATCGATATGGCACACATCGACCGGCAGACACTGGAAGCCATGTTGGGCGCGATGCAGGATTCCTTCCCCATGTTCAGACGCTACATGCAGGCCAAGGCGAAATACCTGGGCAAGGAAAAGCTGCCCTGGTGGGATATATTCGCCCCGGTCGGCGAGGTCAAGTCAGATTACACCTTCGAGGAAGCCAAAGAGATCATCCTCACGAACTTCGGCAATTTCGCCCCTGAGTTGAGGGCCTTCGCGCAGAACGCCTTTGACCACAACTGGATCGACGCGGAACAGCGCGACGGCAAGCGCGGCGGCGCGTTCTGTATGGATGTACCGGGTGTCGGCGAAAGCCGCATCCTCTCCAACTTCGACGGCAGTTTTGACCAGATCTCCACCCTGGCGCACGAACTGGGGCATGGCTTCCACAACGACTGCGCGGTAAAAGCCGGCAAGACCGAGATCCAGAAGTTCACCCCGATGACGCTGGCAGAAACCGCCTCCATCATGTGCGAAACGATCGTAACTTCCGCGCTGATGAAAGAGGTGAAGAATCCGGAGGAGGAACTTGCCATCCTGGAGAGCCAGCTGAACGGCGATTCACAGGTCATCGTGGATATCTATTCACGCTACCTGTTCGAGAAGGAAGTTTTCGAGCGGCGCGAAAAAGCCGAGCTGAACGCGGACGAGATCTGCGAGATCATGGAAAAAGCGCAGCTGGCCACCTACGGTGACGGACTGGACGAACGTTATCTACAGAAGTGGATGTGGACATGGAAGCCGCATTATTACTCTGCCGGTTTGTCGTTCTACAACTTCCCGTACGCGTTCGGGCTGCTATTTGCCACCGGGTTGTACGCCATTTACCAGCAGCGCGGTCCGGCATTCGTGAAGGATTACATGGACCTGCTGGCCAGCACCGGTGAAGCCCCCGCGGCTGACCTGGCGGCGCGCTTCGGCATCGACATCCGCACACGCAAGTTCTGGGAGGACAGCCTGAAAGTGGCTGAAAAACGCGTCGACCGTTATTGCGAACTGGTCGGATTCTAAACACAAACAGGGAGGAGAGATCCTCCCTGATTTTTTTACCTTGCCCATTCTTTTAGTGTGGTTTATAATGCGGTCGATATGCGGGCATAGCATAGTGGTAGTGCGGTAGCCTTCCAAGCTACTTAGACGGGTTCGATTCCCGTTGCCCGCTCTAATAGACCCGAAAGGGTCTATATTTTTTTATGAGTTTGCCTATTGGCATTTCCGCTGCGCTCCTACCCTCTCCAGGGTTTACGCTTCGCTTCAACGATTCCCGTTGCCCGCTCAAAAACGACCCATTCGGGTCGTTTTGCATAAGAAACGGGAGGCTGCGCACTCCCAGAGTCATAAAAAACAGCGAG